>NZ_DGMA01000047.1:0-71789 GCF_002388205.1 Achromobacter sp. UBA4530
CGCCGGCGGGAGAGGCGGCGATGGCGTGGGCGGCGCGGGCGGCGGCGGCGGCGGTGGCGGCGATATTCCCTTGAATGGAGTGCCTATGCTGCCAGGCGACGGCGGCAACGGCGGTCAGCCAGGGCTGGATGGCACCGTGGGCTCCGCTTTTTTTGGCGCCGGCGGCGGCGGTGCGGGCGGCAGCCTCAATCCGTTTGGCTGCGAAAGCGCCAATGGCGCCGATAGTGGTTGCGGTGGAGCGGCCGGGGCCGGCGGCGGGTTGGCCTACGGCGCGGGTGGCGGGCAGCCTGGCGCCTCCAACAACCTGAATGGCACGAACGGCGCGAACATCGTTTCTTCCCGGACTGGCGCCGGAGGCGGGGGTGGCGGCGCGCCCGGTGGCCTGGGGGGCAGAGGCGGCGGCGCCGAAGGCGGGCCTACGGGGTCAAGCGCTGGCGGCACGTCGTTGGGCGGCTATGGCATACATGTCGTGGGCGCCAACACCGTGATCACGAACGCCGGCCGCATTGTCCCGGGCACGGGGTCGGAGCAATCGGTGGCGATCCTGTACGCCGATACGGCCCACAATTCAGTGCTGAGGTTGCAGGCCGGCAGCGATATCCAGGGCACCGTGGATGCCACCCGATCCACCAACAACAAGCTGGTGCTTGACGGCGCGGCAGGCGTCGACCCGACGACCGGCGCTTCAATGGCTTTCGACGTTTCGAAGTTGGGCGCTGCGGGGGGCGTTGGCGCCAACAAGGACGTGTACCAGGGCTTCTCCGCTTTCGAGAAAGCCTCCGAAGGCGCCTGGCAATTGGTCCATGCGCCCACGCAGGCACGCACCGCGTGGCGCATCACGGGCGGCACATTGGCCATTACCAGCGGCGACAGTCTTGGCAGCACGCTCGATGCCGTGACGCTGGACGGCGGAACGCTGCAGCTCCAGGACAACGCGGCCCTCCATCATGATGTGGTCGTTGACAGCACGGGCGCAATCAGCGTCGACGACGGACAGCAGTCAGTGCTGCACGGCGTGCTGACCGGAGACGGCAGCGACTTTGCCAAGACGGGCGGGGGCGCCCTGGCCATCGCAGCCGACGGCAACTTCCACGGCGTCACGCATATTGACGACGGCACGCTGCTACTCGGCGCGGGCGGCACAAGCGGCGCCATTGGAAGCGGCGCCTTCATCAACCACGGCACGCTGGCGTTCAACCGCGCGGATGACTTCGTGTTCGGCAATGCGATCGCCGGCACAGGGAACGTGGTGAAAGCGGGCCCGGGCCTGACGACGCTGACGGGGCCGCTGACTTACACCGGCTTGACACTGCTGAACCAGGGAGAACTGGCCATTGACGGTACGACGCTGGGCTCGATGTCAAGCGCGGCGGGCGTCATGGCAAAGCTCCCGCCGCAACACACGCTGACCTTGCGCAATGCAGAGTTGAACGGCTGGATGCATGTGCCGGACACATTGAACGTGGATGCCTCCAGCCGCTGGAACATGTTCACCGGGCCGGACAATCCCGCATACAACCCCGTATACGCGACCACCAGTCACGGGACCATAATTAGCTTCGCTGGCGAGATCAACCTTGCCGGCCGCATCAACTTCATGCCGCCCGGCACGGCCAATGGCCTATCCGGCGGCAGCGTGCTGGTCGCCGACAACCTGAACGGCCAGGACGGTATCGTCCAACTGCATGTGCAGTCGACGGAAACCGGATTCACCGATCTCATTCGGCTCAACGGCGGCGCCGTCGGAACGACACATCTGGTTCTGCAAATGGATGAATCCTCCGTTGGGGACGCGCTTACCGGCGACGGCGTGATGGTTGTCCAGGCAAATGGCCCGACCGACAACGCGTTCGTGCAACGGGAGGAAACGCCAGGGGCAAACCGCAGAGGGGCTTTTCTCTACCGGTTGCAACACGGATCAAATGTTGTCAATGGCGTACAGGTTGCTCCGCATAATTGGTATGTGCGCAGCGAAGCGCGGCCCGAGGTTTCCCTGTATTCCCAACTGGGCAATCAGGCCGCGCGCCACGGAGAACTGACCGTCGGCACGCTGAATGACCGGATGGGGGCCACGGAAAGCCTGGCCCGCAAGGTTTACCCCATCGTGTGGGCACGCAGCCTGGCGGACTTGGGGCGTAATCACGGCAGCAGCGCCGGACTGGCCGCGCAAGACGTCGCGACGCGCTCCAGGCTGGCGGGCGTCCAGCTTGGAACCGACGTCTACGTAAACTTTCAAGGCTTGTCGCGGCGCAGTGCGGGGGTCTTTGCGTCAGCCAGCACCATGAAGACCGACGTGGACCATTATCTGGAAGTCAGCAAAGAAACCGTCGACGCGGGGCGCAGCGAGCAGACGGCGTATAGCCTGGGCGGCTACTACACGCTGTTGGATGGAAAGGGCAGCTATCTGGATCTGGTCACGCAGGTCAGCCGCTACGACGTCATGGCCAATTCGGCTGCGGGCGCAGGTCAGTTGACGACCACGGGGTGGGGCGGCTTGATCTCCGCGGAGGCCGGAAAATCATTCGCCGTTGGCGACGACACCAGCAACCTCCGGCTTGAGCCCCAGGCGCAGGTGATCTATCAGCGGATCAAGTTCTCGGGCGGTCAGGACGACGCAAGCGCGGTGGAGTTTCCCGGCGTGAACAGCTTGACGGGCCGACTGGGCCTGCGCCTGTCCAGGACATGGGATGCCGATTCCGCCAAGGCCAGTACGGCTTGGGCGACGGTCAACTCTCTAACCACCGCAGGCCACTCGTCAAGCCGCTATGCGACGGCCACGCAGGGCGACATCACCTTCAAAAACAAACTTGCGGGTCCGCGAGCGGGTCTGACGCTGGGATACGACAGCCTGCTGGGCGGAAATACCTTCCTGAATGTTCAAGCCGGCACGGAGCAAGGTATCGGTAGCCGCAAATCCAGCAACTACAACCTCAACGCCGGGATCAAAATCATCTTCTAACGATGGCGCAGCATTGCACGCGCTACTTACTTGACTACGTAATTCTTCGCCTCGGCCTCGCCCGCCCACTTGCGCAGCGCGCTGATGAACTCCGGGCACACGTTGCCATCGACGCTGGTGTCGGTGATGACGCTGTCCTGCATGCGCATCAGCACCTTGCACTCATACACACGCGTGCGGTTGGCGTAGTGGCCGGTGCTGCTGTTCTGGAACACCGGCGTGGCCGCCGTGGTGTTGGTAGCGGGGATCATGCCCACGACCTGCTGGCTGGTGCTGTCCACCACCCACTCGGTGTAGGGGGCGGACTGGTAGTCCGACCATTCCAGTTCCATCGTGTTGCCGACTGGCCGGATCCTGGACGGCTCGCCCAGCGCCGCAATGGCGTCGTCGATGGAGCGGCCTTCCATGTTCTTGGCGACGTTCACGCTGGGCGAAAACGACAGGCCCGACTTGAAGACCTGGCTCAGCGACGGCATCGTGGAGCTGCCGCCGGTGGGCATCGGCGCGCAGCCGGCCAGGCCCAGCGTGAGGAGCAGGCCGGTCAACAGAAGGAATGAGCTGCGGTGTGGGTTGGAATGCGGTGTCGGCTTCATGGTGTGTGGTCCAGGCTTGCGGGGTGGCAGGTCCCTCGGTAGGCGAGGACACGGCGCCGATTGTTTCTGTTCGTGACGGGGCCATTGATCCCTGGCGCCCTCGACGGCAATTCGCGCGGCCGAGACAAGGATGGCCCGCGCTGGAAAGTGCGACATTTTTACCGAAAAAAGGGGCCGGAGTTCGCAATCCGAAGTGTGAAATTTGTTACCTAATATGCCGGTTGCGCAACGCCATAGAGGGACGGACCCCGGGAACGCTGCGCTAAGATCGTCCCCGCCCAATCCACTGGATTTCACGACGATCATGCCCGCTCGCTTTCAATTCCTGATCCGCGCCGCGTTTGCGGCCCTGGCCCTGGTGGCGGGGCTGGCATCGCCCACGGCGCACGCCGCCGAAAAGCTCTACGGCGGCATCGCCACGGACGGCAAGCATTCCCGGATTTTCTGGGTGCTGCCCGAAACCGATGGCAAGGCGGCCGAAGCCGCCGCGCTGGCCGAATGCCGCAAGGCCGGCGGCAAGGAATGCAAGGTCTTGAGCTGGTTCTCCGACAGCTGCATGGTGTATGCGCGCAATTCCGTTCAGGATCTGTTCCCGGGCAACAGCGTGTCGCCCGAGATGGCCGCCAAGAAGGCGATCCGGCGCTGCACCGCCGGCAGTCCCGACGGCAAATGCCGCCTGACCACCATGCCGCTGTGCGTGGGCCCGGGTTACAGCGCCGCCGACATGCAGGCGCCCGTGAAGGCCACGCCCGCCGATCTGGAGCGGCTGTCGGCCAAGCTGAACCAGCGCGAATACTGGGGCGCCATCGCCGAAAACGAAGAAGGCGGCCTTCTCTATGCCGACGGCTATCCCAACGAAAACGATGCGCTGTCCAAGCTGCTGGATTGGGAAGACTGCAAGGGCTGCCGGAAGGTGCTGACGTACACCGACAGCTGCGTCGGTCTCGCGTGGCCCAAGGGAGCCAAGGGGCGCGGCACCAACTTCACCGTCCTCAACCCGGACCCGAAGACGGCCCGCGATGAGTCGCGTGCCGCTTGCAGCGCCAAGACCGGCAGCCCCGCTTGCGTGGCGATGGTGCGTTGTTCCGGCCGTTCGTATATCGACGGCTATGCGGGCGAGGACCAAAAGCCGAACTGACGGCGGCGCACGATGCCGCTTGCAACAAGACGGGCCTGAGGGCCCGTTTTTTGTTGTTGAAGCCGCCGCGTGGCGCGTTGTGCCAACGCGAGCAAACGATCGTCGAACATATGCAAATAAGCCCGCGTCTTTAAGGCTTCTGGCAATGTCCAAGCAATTACAACCTCTTTGTCTGGTTGTACTTGCGCGGCCTAGAATCAGCCTTGTTCCATAGCAGGCGGCAGGGCATGTCATCGCGACTTTCGATCGAATCGGTACAGCTTCCATTCTTGTCGCCACGGTATCAGGCCGTCCGCGATTTCTACCATCGGATCATCGGTTTGGAAGAGATGCCGGGCGACGGCGACCGCCTGCGATTCGCCTTGGGCGACGCCACGTTGTCGCTGTCGCCGGTGGACGAAGTGAGCCGCGCGGTCAAACCCGACTACCTGGGCATCAAGGCCAGCGCCTACGACGACATCCTGTCGCGCCTGCGCCAGGCGGGTCATCATCCCGTGTGTTCGCTGCCGGATGCGCTGCCGCGTGTCATGTACGTGAAGGATCCTTCTGGCAATCAGTTGGCTATCCTGGACTGAGGCGCGCTCGATGAACTTTCAGCAATTGCGATCCGTGCGCGAAGCCGTGCGCCGCGACTTCAACCTGACCGACGTTTCAGAAAGCCTGCACACCTCCCAGCCTGGCGTCAGCCGGCAGATCCGTGAACTGGAAGAAGAGGTGGGCGTCGACATCTTCGTGCGTTCGGGCAAACGTTTGATCGGTCTTACGCCGCCCGGCGAATTGATCCTGCCGCTGGTGGAGCAGATCCTGCAGGCGGCCGACAACATCCGGCATGCGGGCGCGGAGTATGCGGACAGCCGGACAGGCGTGCTCTCGATCGCGGCCACGCACTCGCAGGCGCGCTATGCCTTGCCGCCGGTCATCAAGGAATTTCGCCAGCGCTACCCCGAGGTCGTGCTGCATCTGCACCAGGGCTCGCCCAGGCAGGTCTCGGAGATGCTGCTAGAAGGCGAGGCTGACATCGGCGTGGCGACCGAAGCCGTGGCGGACTACCCAGGCCTGGTGAACCTGCCGTGCTACCGGTGGAGTCACAGCGTCATCGTGCCGCGAGGCCATCCGCTGGCGCGCCAGCACGACGGCGTCACGCTGTCGCAGCTATCGCGCTATCCCATCATCACGTATGGACGCGGCTACACGGGCCGCGCGCATATCGACGAAGCCTTTGCACGCGCAGGCATCACGCCCGACATCGTCATGACCGCGATGGATGCGGATGTGATCAAGACGTACGTGGAACTGGAATTGGGCGTCGGCATCGTGGCCGCAGTGGCCTGGGACGCCGAGCGCGACAGCCGGCTGTGCGCCATCGATGCGCGGCATCTTTTCGAGATCAACCTGACGCGGCTGGCGATCCGGCGCGGCGCATGGCTGCGCGGCTATGCCTTCCACTTCGTGGAGATGTTCGTGCCCACGCTGACACGGGAAGTGGTGGAGCGAGAGCTGAAGGGCGACGGCTGAGGCCGCCGTCATCGGGGCGAAAAAAAAGGAAGGCGCGGTGCCTTCCTTTTTCATTTCGCAACTACTGGATCAGCTCTTGATGAATGCCAGCAGGTCGGCGTTGATCACGTCCGCGTGGGTCGTCAGCATGCCGTGCGGGAAGCCCGGATACACCTTCAGCGTGCCGTTCTTGAGCAGCTTGACCGACAGGCGCGAGGCGTCGTCGATCGGCACGATCTGGTCGTCGTCGCCATGCATCACCAGCGTCGGCACGCTGATGGCCTTCAGGTCTTCGGTCTGGTCGGTCTCGGAGAAGGCCTTGATGCCTTCGTAGTGCGCCTTGGCGCCGCCGATCATGCCCTGGCGCCACCAGTTGTTGATCACGCCCTGCGAGACCTTGGCGCCGTCGCGGTTGAAGCCGTAGAACGGGCCCGCGGCCACGTCCAGGAAGAACTGCGCGCGGTTGTCGGCCAGCGCCTTGCGGAAGCCGTCGAAGACTTCGATGTGCGTGCCGCCCGGGTTGGACTCAGTCTTGACCATCAGCGGCGGGACGGCGCTGACCAGCACGGCCTTGGCGACGCGGCCCTGCGGCTCGCCATGGCGGGCGACGTAGCGGGCGACTTCGCCGCCGCCCGTCGAGTGGCCGATGTGCACGGCGTTGCGCAGGTCCAGATGTTGAACCACGGCGGCGGCATCCGCGGCGTAGTGGTCCATGTCGTGGCCGTCGCTGACCTGGGTCGAGCGTCCGTGGCCACGGCGGTCGTGCGCAATGACGCGATAGCCCTGGGCGAGGAAGAACAGCATCTGGGCGTCCCAGTCATCGCTGGACAGCGGCCAGCCGTGGTGGAACATGATGGGCTGGGCCGTCTTGGGGCCCCAGTCCTTGTAGAAGATTTCAACGCCGTCGGGGGTAGTGATCGTGCTCATGTCTGGTTCTCCGGGGGGGTAGTTGGACCGCAGGGATAGACTAGGGCCTTATGCGTCACCGGGAAATCCTACGCTGGGCTTGGCGCGTCATACAAAGGTATAGGCGGGGTTTGGCGGCGGATGTGTCCAATCTGCCACCTCCCGCCTTTACGCGGGCTGCGCGCCTTGCAACGCGTCGGCCACACACTGCGCCATGGCTTCGCCGTCCACCGGCTTGTCCAGGTAGGCACAGGCGCCCAGCGCCAGCAGCCGTTGCCGCGCCGCCTCGGTGGGGAAGGCCGTCATGAAGATCAGGGGAAAGCGGCGCCCTGACGCGATGAGCTCGGCCTGCAGCTGATCGCCCGTCATGGGCGACATCTGGACATCGGTGATCATGCAGTCCGGGTCGCTGCCTCGCGGGTCATTCAGGAACTCGGGGGCCGAGCCATAGGCGCGCACCTCGTAACCAAGCGAGCGAAGCAGGCTGCACAGCGCGATCCTGACCCCATCGTCGTCGTCGACAACCGCGATAGTGGGAGTGTGGTTCATGTAAGAAAATCCTTCGGGCCGGTCGGATCACGATGCGCATCCGATGCCCGGCATATTCCGTTATGAACCTTTGCGCCTGCCGCGAAAATCATACAGAGGTTTGTCCCATCCCCGGGTCAGGACGCGGAAACGCCCAGCGCCTCGGCATGGCGGACCAGATCGGCGAGCGATCGGACCCCCATCTTGCGCATGACGTGGCCGCGGTGGATCTTGACGGTGATCTCGCTCAGGCCGATCAGGCCCGCCACCTGCTTGTTCATCAAGCCCGACACCACGTGCGCCATGACCTCCCGCTCGCGCGGGGTTAGGGTCTCGTAGCGGGCGCGCAGGCCGTCCATGGCTGCATCGCGGGAGCGGCGCTGGGTGTCACGCTCGATGGCAGCCGAAACCGCATCCAGCATGTCCTGTTCGCGGAATGGCTTGGACAGGAAGTCGACCGCGCCGGCCTTCATGGCGCGCACGGTCATGGGAATGTCGCCGTGGCCGGTGATGAACACGATCGGCAGGTCGATGCCTTGGCGGATGAGCTGGTCCTGGAAGTCCAGGCCGCTGATGCCCGGCAGCCGCACGTCCAGCACGATGCAGCCGGGCGCGTCGGGAATCTGGGTCTGCAGCAGTTCGGCGGGCGACGCGCACAGGGTGGTGCGCAGCCCGATCGAGCGGAACAGGCTGTCCAGCGAGGCGCGCACGCTGGCCTCGTCGTCAACGACGATCACCTGGGATTGCGGAGCGGCGGGCGCGGCCCCGGTGGCGGAGAGGTGGTTCATGTGGAAGGGTTCCCCTGCGTGGTGGCGAGCGTCAGCGTGAAGGCCGCACCCGCGCCAGGCTTGTTTTCGACGGTAAGGCTGCCGCCATGGGCCTGCGCCGTGGTGCGGCAGATCGGCAGGCCCATGCCCATGCCTTGCGGTTTGGTGGTGAAGAAGGGATCGAACAGGCGTTCCAGGTCGTCCGGCGCGATGCCCGGACCGGTATCGCCCACGGAAACGGCGACCAGACCGTCGTCGTGGCGCCGGGCGCTGACGGACAACTGGCGGGCCTGCGTCTGGCCGGACATGGCCTGGCTGGCGTTGACCATCAGGTTGACCAGCACCTGCTGAAGCTGGATCCGGTCGCCCATGATGAGCGGCAGGCCCGGCTCGATGTCCACCTGCAGCGCCACGCGCTCGCGCGTGAGTTCGTGTGCGACCAGGCGGGTGGCTTCGTCGATGACGGCGCCGATATCCAGCGGGGCCTGCTGCACCGGCGCCTTGCTGAGGAACGCACGAATGCGTTTGACGATCTCGCTGGCGCGCCGGCCTTCGGAAATGATGCGTTCCATGGCCAGCTCGACCTCATGCAGATCGGGCTGGGGACGGCGCAGCCAGCGCATGCCCGCGTCGCCGCTGGTGACGACCGCCATCAAGGGCTGGTTGACTTCGTGCGCGATCGACGCCGTCAGTTCGCCCAGCGTGGCGACACGCGCCGCGTGCGCGAGTTCGGTCTGCGCCAGCAGCAGCGCGTCCTGCGCCTGCCTGCGCTCGGTGATGTCCACCACGAAGACCAGCACGGAACCGTCCACGTCGTCGGCCGGCGGAAAGGTGATGGTGAACAGCACCGGCACCCGCGAGCCGTCCGCGTGCACGACCTCGGTCTCGCCTTCGTGGAAGGCGTCGCCCTGGGCGAACGCCGTCAGGGACCGCGCAAACATGCGGTCGTCTTCGCACAGGATGTCGTCCACGGAGTAGGGTGCGCTTGGGGCGGCCGGCCGGCCCACCATGGCCAGGAACGCGGGATTCATGTCATCCACGTCGGTCAGCTTGCGCATCTGGCCGATGAACTCGGGATGCTGGGCGAGGTGGGCGGTGAGGGCGGGGCCATCCATCAGACCCAGGGCGGTCAGCTCGGTGCGCACGGCGCGCCAGTCTTCCTGGATGACACCGATGCGGCTGGCGTCGAACATGCGGCGGTAGCGTCTTTCGCTGCTGACCAGCGCGGTGTAGGCGGCCTTGCGGTCGGTCACGTCGCGATGCGTTTCCATGACGCCGGTGACCCGGCCCTGATGATCCCGTTGAAGCACCCAGCGGCTTTCCAGCACCAGCGTGGCGCCGGCCTGGGTCTTCTGTTCCAACGTACCATCCCAGCTGCCGGTAGACAGGAGTTCGGCCTCGATGGCCTCGCGGCGGTCGGGGTAGCGGGTATGCAGCAGGTCATCGGCAACGCGGCCCAGCGCCATGCTGGCGGGCCAGCCATAGGCGTCTTCGGCGGTGCGGTTCCAGAAGTTGATCACGCCTTGGTGGTCGCGCACGAAGATCATGTCGTGCGACAGATTGAGCAGGCGCGCCTGCGCGGCGAGCCTGCGGGTGGCGCTCTGGTTCTGCAGCGCCAGCAGCGCCGCAATGCCGATGGCGGCCAGGCTGACCAGCGCCCGGGCCGTGGGCGAACCCACATGGTTCAGACCGTGGGAATTCAGATAGGCCGCGATGGTGAGCACGATGCCGCCGGTGCCCGCCACGATGATGTCCAGGCGCCGGAATGTGCGCGCCGCCAGCAGCACCACCACGACATAGAGCACGGCCACGGCGCCGTCGAAGTCGGTGAATGTGTCCACCACGGCAATGACCAGCGCCAGCAGCAGGGCGGCCGCGCGAAACAGGAATTGCATGCGATGCGGGCCCGCGGTCTCCGGGGCGCCGGGACGCGACTGCTGCGGCGGCTGGCCAGGTGCGCGGCCGAGTGTCGACGTGAGCAAGATCCACCTCTGGGTAAGGGCGCGCGCGTCGGGCAGGAAACCGGGGGCACGCAATGAGACCCGCACATTATCAGCCATCTTTGGAAGAAGACACGCGTATTTCCTGGGTAAACCTTGGTATGACCGGAGAAAACGATGAGCCGATTTTGCTGGCGGGGCGCCGTGGCTATTCTGGTTTCCATCGGGAATCGAAGCCCGAATCGTGAAGCCAACCCCTGAAGCCAACCCGGAGAAATTCCATGAACGATCTTTCGCTTCAAAGCCGCATCACCGCTCCCCTGCGCACCCCCACCGACCTGGGCGCCGAGGCCAGGGTCGACATCGCCGCCGCCCTGACGGGCCTGCTGGCCGACATGTTCGCGCTGTATCTGAAGACCAAGAACTTTCATTGGCATATGTCGGGTCCGCACTTTCGCGACTATCACCTGATGCTGGATGAGCAGGGCGACGAGATCTACGCCACGACGGACGTCATTGCGGAACGCGCCCGCAAGGTAGGCGGCACGACGCTGCGTTCGATCGGACACATCCAGCGCCTGCAGCGCCTGGCCGACAACGACGCCGACTACGTGACGCCCGAAGACATGCTGGCCGAGCTGGCCGACGACAACCGCCGTCTGACGGGCTTCCTGCGCGCCACGCACGCCGTGTGCGAGGAACACAACGACGTCGCCTCGACCAGCCTGATCGAAAACTGGATCGACGAGGCCGAGCGCCGCACCTGGTTCCTCTACGAATCGACCCGCGCCGCACGCTGATCCGACCCGGCCACATGCAGTCCTGACCTTGGCGCCGCGTGCGGCGCGTCCAGGAGACGTTTCATGTCATACGACTATCCCGCGGCCGTCCTGCCTGCCGGCACGACCGCTCCGTCCTTCGCCTTGCCGGCCACGCCGGACCAGACAGTTGCGCTGGAAGAATTGCGCGGCCGGCCGCTGATCCTGGCGTTCTATCCCGCGGACTGGAGCCCTGTCTGTGGGGACCAGATGGCGCTGTACAACCAGATCCTCCCTGAATTCCACAAGGCCGGCGCTCAGCTGGTCGGCATTTCGGTGGATGGGGTCTGGTGCCACGCCGCGTTCGCCGCGGACCGCAAGCTGCATTTCCCGCTGCTGGCGGATTTCGAGCCCAAGGGCGAGGTCGCCAGGCGCTACGGCGTCTATCGTGAACAGGAGGGCATCGCTGATCGTGCGCTGTTCGTCATCGACGCCGAGGGCGTCATCCGGTGGAGCTATGTGTCGCCGCTGGGCATCAACCCGGGCGCTGACGGCATCGTGGACGCGCTGGACAAGCTTGCCCCCGCTTTGCAAGGAGTTCAATCATGAGCCGCCTTTTCATTCCGGTGAATGCCCAAGACCACGCCGAAGGGCCGGATACCGCGCCCGTGACGCTGGTGGAGTATGGCGATTACGAATGTCCGTATTGCGGCGAGGCCTATCCCGTGCTGAAGGCGGTGCAGCGTGCGCTGGGCGACCGGCTGCGCTTCGTCTTTCGCAACTTTCCCATTTCGGAACTGCACCCGGACGCGGTCGCGGCGGCGGAATTTGCCGAGGCCGCCGCGCAGGCGGGCAAGTTCTGGCAGGCGCACGACATGCTTTACGAGCGCCAGAACGCGTTGAAGGAGAGCGATCTGTTCGCCTATGGCGAGGAGATCGGCCTGTCGCCGCAGGTGCTGCATCGCGCCTTTGGCGGCGCGTTCGACTCCAAGATCGAAGTGGACTTCAGCGGTGGCGTGCGCAGCGGCGTGAACGGTACGCCCACGCTTTTCATCAATGGCGTGCGGTACGACGGCCCGCGCGATGCGGACAGCCTGATTGACGCGCTGAACCAGGCGGCGCGTGCCGCCCCGGTCCATGCGTGAAGGGGTAGGGACCGGCATCGCCCGGTCGCCGCGTTGCCCTGGGACTTAAGTCTGGCGTTTTGCTGCCGTTACATTTCTCAAAGGAACCCCGGCCGGGTGGCAGGCTTGCCTCCGGCTTTCCAGAGGAAGAGACGCCATGACATCTGTTGCCTCCATCGGCCCCGTGACCACGATCGGTCTGGCGCCGCCCACCACTGGCGTGACCCGTGCGGGCGACAAGACCGATATCGCGGCCGTGCCTGCATCGACGACGGTCACGCTTGGCCAAGGCACGTCCCCCGCGCTGACCTACACCTCGCAGCCGGCGGCCGCGGGCGTGGTCTGGGAGCGCGAGGCGGGGGACAAGGTGTCCTCCGTCATCGCCGACACGATTTCCGCGCGCACGCTAGCCGGGCGTCTGGAAGGCGTGGCTTCTGCGCTGCTGGCCCGGTTCCAGACCGACGGCAGCAATTATTCGCAGTCTGCCAGGTTGTCGCCGGGCGCCGGCCAGATCGACGCCCTGGGCAACGTGCAGGCAGGTACGGCCACGCAGGCCGAGGATGCCTACACGCTGCGCATCACCACGGCCAGCGGCGTGAAGGTCCAGGTCAGCCTGACCAACACCGCTGATGGCATTGGGGTGCAGATCGACGTGGCCGAGGGCGAGCTGTCCGAGACCGAGCGCAAGGCCATCGCTGGTCTATCCGAGGCGTTCCAGGACGCGGTGGATGGCCTGGCGTCGGTGCCGCCGCGCATGGCGTGGTCCAGCCTGGCGAAGTTTGATTCCGCGGTGCTGTCGTCGGTATCGCTGCAGGCCACGACCACGACGGATGGTGTCGTTTCGCAATCCATCGATTTTTCCGCGGACAGCAAGCAGCGGTCGCTGACCATCAAGAACGCCGATGGCGTGGTGAAGGTCGACGTCGACGTAAGCAAGGCCGCGCTCTTTGGCAATGCGCAGCAGCGCGCTGCTGCCGTCAGCGATTATCTGCAGCAGTTCGACGCGGCCCGCAGCCGCGGCAAGGGCAACGAGGCCCAGATGGCGGTGTTCAAGGACGCATTTGCCGAACTGCACCAGAGCTACGAAGCCGGCGCCGCCCCGTCCAGCCAGTCGCCGCGCATCGTGGCGGCCGGCTACACGTACCGAAGCCTGCTGTCGGGCGTGGCGGACTTCTCGGCCTCGATCTCGCAGACCATGGACGCGAGCAATCCGTACAGGACCACCGAAGTCGATCAGTTCACCTATCAGGTCTCGCAGAACAGCAGCACGAGCGGCCGGCCCTTGTTCGACCTTGGCGTCAAGCAGGAACAGCGCGCCAATCTGACCGCCAGCTACCATTTGGCAATGACGCCGCAGCAGACGCTTGACCTGTCCAAAGACAAGGACTCGCAGAACTACAAGTTCATCCAGATCAAGGACGAGGTCACCAGCCAGACCGGCATCCAGTACGAGCTGGGCGCGCTGGCCGAAGCCACTTTCACGCATACCCGCAATCTGTCGACGCGGGTGCAGTCGTACGTGAAGGGCGAGCTGATCGAAGACACCTTGACCCCCGTGATTGAAACCCGCACGCGCGACCTGCTGTCGCTGGTGCGTGCCGCGGAGCTGGAACCTTCGGAGAGCGAGCGCCTGCAGCGCCGCGACCCTGCAGCGGCGGATGCGATGCTGCTGAACAAGCATCTGGCGCTGTCGCGCGCGGTGGCGCGGGAACGGCAGGACTGAACGGGCTGCGGGGTCGGAAGATCGCCCGCAGCCGAGCCGCTTTTTACTTGAACAGCGCGGCGTTCTCTTCCAGCACCGCATCGGCGCATTGCGCGTCGAGGTTGCCGCCCGGTGCGCCGGCCACGCCGATGGCGCCGATCACGCTGTTGCCGGCCTTGACCGGCACGCCGCCGCCCAGCAGCAGAAAGCCCGGAATGTCGGTCAGGTTCGCCGCGCCGGGGTTCTTTTGCGCGTTTTCCATCATGGTCAGGGTGGGGGTCTTGGCAGACACCGCGGTAAACGCCTTGGCGCGGCTGGCTTCGATGGTGTGCGGGCCGGCGTTGTCGGCGCGCGCAAAGGCCTTGAGCAGGCCGGCGCGATCCACGACCGAGGCGCTGACGTTGTAGCCCTTGGCCTGGCAGGCGGCGACGGTGGCGGTCGCGAGCTTCTGCGCGTCTGCCATCGACAGGTTGTTTTCGCTCAGCACGGCAGCGTTGGCGGCGCCGGCGAAAGCCAGCGTGGAGAGCAGGGCGGCAAGCGACAGTTTCTTCATGGTCTGCATCCTTTTCGGGGGTGTTGCGGTAGGAGCAGACAGTGTGGCCAAAAGGCCGCGGGCGCGGTATACGCCCGACTACGCGCGCGCCTCCGTAGCGTTACGGAGGCGGCGCTTCAATCGAGCAGCGTCGCGTACTGGCGTATCAGCTGCGCCAGCGACTCGGCTTCCAGCTTGGCGAAGACGTTGGCACGATAGGTCTCGACCGTGCGCGGCGACAGATCGAACTCGCGCGCAATCTCCTTGTTGCTCATGCCACGCACGATGCGCTCCAGCACCTCGTGCTCGCGTCCCGACAGCCGTGCCAGGCGGTCCGCCGCCGCCTGCGTGACGGCGAGGCGTTCGCGGCTGGCGATGTGCGTGCGCACGGCCGCCTGGACCGCATCGAGGAACACGTCGTCGTCGACCGGCTTTTGCAGGAACTCCATGGCGCCGCCCTTGAACGCGCGGCGGCACAGGTCTACGTTGGCATGGCCGGTCAGCATGACCACGGGCAGGTCGGACCGTTCGGCCAACTGCGCCAGCACGTCCAGTCCGCTGATGCCGGGCATGCGGATGTCCAGCACCACGCAGCCGATCACCGGCTGCGCCAGCGCGGCAAGAAACGCCATCGGGTCCGCAAAGCCCGCGCTGCGCAGGCCAACGCTGCGCAGCAGCAGCCCAAGACCGTCGCGGACCGCGTCGTCGTCATCCACCAGATAGACCAGCGGGGAATGATCGTTGGGATTCATGCGGCGGCTCCGGCCTGCGGCAGGCTGACGGTAAAACAGGCGCCAGCGGGGCTGAGGTTGCGCGCGGCGATGCGGCCGTCCATGGAACCGGCCAACGTATCGCACAGCGCCAAGCCCAGGCCCATGCCCTGATCGCGGGTCGTGAAGAACGGTGCGAAAAGGCGCGGCATGGCGTCCGCGGCAATGCCCGGGCCGGTGTCGCTGACGCTGAATTGATAGCTGCCGTCGGCTGCGCGGCCTTCCAATGCGATCTGGCGCGTACCCGAGGCGCCGTCCAGCGCATCCGCCGCGTTCTGCACGAGGTTGTGCAGGATCTGTTCGAGGGCCACGCGATCGCCCAGCGGCCGCGCGCCGGGACTGGCGTTGGTCCAGGTCAGGCGGATGCCCTGCCTTGCAAGCTCCGGCTCGCGCAGAAAGCGCAGTGAGGCCACCAGCGCGTCGGGGTCGATAGCTTCGCGCCGCGCGGGCGAACTGGGCTGCACCAGCGCGCGCATGCGGCTGATGATGTCGGCGGCGCGCTTGGCTTGTTCGGCGCTGGCAAGCAGCGCGTGGCGCACGACCGGGCGCTCGTCCTCGTCATCCAGCAGGCGTGCAGCGGCGCGGGTTTGCGCCAGGATTGCGGTCAGCGGCTGGTTGAGCTCGTGCGCGATGCCGGCGGCCATTTCGCCCAGCGTGCTCAGGCGCGCCATGGCCGCCAGACGCACCTGTTCCTGCTGCCGGCGCGCTTCTGCGCGCGAGCGATGCCAGGCGGCGGCGCCGGCCACCAGCAAGCCGCTGGCCACGGCCCAGGCCAGCCAGGCGGTCCACGGCCAGAATCCGGGCGTCAACGTGCGGGTGCTGCGCATCTGAAACGGCTGGCTGGCCGCGCCCAGCGGCTTTTGCAGCGCCAGCGTCCAGCCGGGCAGCGCATCGTTGGGTTGCTTGTCCAGCAGCGGTAGCGGGGTGCGATCCACCGTCAGGGTCAGGTTGCCCAGGCCCGGAGGAAAGTCGGCGGCCGGCACGAGCTGCCGCGCGTCGATCAGCAGGCTCCACCCGGAAGGCGACACCAGCCAGTAGCGCGCGTCGTCCACGGCAATCGTCACGGGGCGGCCCAGTTGCCGGGCGCGCTCCACCGCTTGTTGCAGGCCAGCCGGCGCGGGCAAGCTGCCCGCCCAGACGCCGCCCGGCAGATGGCCAAGCCCCAGTAATTGCGGCATGGCGGGGTGCAGGCTGGGAAAGAGACGTTCGGGAGCGGGAGGATGCGACAACGCGGCCAGCGTGGCCAGGACGGCTTCATGCTGCACCGTCTTCTGGCTCAGCATGCGCTGGGCGATGCTGGTGCTCTGGAAGAAGCGCTCGTACTGGTCCACGTACTCCTGCCGCGCGATCCAGATTGCGCCCAGAAAGAACAGGACCAGCCAGCAGATGAAAGCGCGCGTGCGCGAGAGGGGATTCACGCCGGCAATTATGCCTTGCGGCAAATGCGCACCGGAATCCGTAGGGCTACGGAGGGTCAGGCGGCCAGCTTGTGCGGTCCCGCACCGCCCGCGGGCTGCGAGTTCGCGGACACCGCGATCTGATACAACGCGGCCACCAGATCCGATTGCGTCACCAGCCCCTGCAGATGGCGCGATTCGTCCAGCACCGGCACGCAATGCAGGCTGTCCGACATCGGACGGGCCAGCTCGATCACGGGCAAGCCGGGTGTAGCGAATGGCACTTCGCTGCGCATGCAGTCGGCCACGAGCAGGTCGGGCGCCGATTCGGCATCCGTGGGGACCGGGGTCAGACGGCTCTTTCTCGCCAGCACATCGCCCTGAGCGATCATGCCGGCATAGCGGCCCGCTGAATCCAGCACGGGCAGGGCCTGCACGCGGTGCTTGTCGAAGAGGCGGACCGCGTAGTCCAGCGGATCCTTTTCCATCACGGTCACCACATCGCGCGACATGATGTCGGCGCAACGCACGTCGCCAAAACGGCGGACGCTGGCGCGCAACTCCGCAGCCAGCACGATCTCTTCCAGGTCTTCCTTGCTGATGTCCAGCAGCTCGCCGCGCTGGCTCAGCGCTTCGTCCAGGTCGGTTCGCGAAAAGCCCAGTCGTGCGCTGGGAATCGGATCGCGCGTGTTGTGGCCGGCAGCCGGTTCCGCGTGGCGGCGGGGATAGTTGCGTTTCAGCGCGCCGTTAAAGACCACGGCAATGCACAGCAGGATGACGGAGTTCAGCGCAACGGGCCACAGGGCGAAGGCGTAGCCCAGCTTGGCGACCGCGGGGCCCCCCAGCACGGCGGTCAGCGCGACGGCGCCGCTGGGCGGGTGCAGGCAGCGCAGCGAAAACATGGCGCCAATGGCAAGCGCCACGGCCACGGCCGCGGCGATACCAGGGACAGGAATGAATTGGGCGCAGAAGACGCCAATCAGGGCAGACACCAGGTTTCCGGCCATCAGCGACCAGGGCTGGGCAAGCGGGCTGGCAGGTGCTGCAAACAGCAGCACGGCCGACGCGCCCATCGGGGCGATGAACCACGGGTTGTCGGCGCCCAGCGCGTGACGTCCCACCCACTCTGTGCAGAACAGGCCGAGCAGGGCGCCTACCGCGCCGTAAAGTTTCTCGCGTCCGTTGACGCCCACGGGCGCTGGCGCGAACGACCCCAGCCAGCGCTTGAATGCAACACCCAAGACAATCTCTCCTCGCGACGCATTGATATGTCGCGGGGCGACAATTTATCACGCCGCTTATTTCCGGGCGGCATGAGCTTATGCCGCGCAGACGCAGTCGAGGGTGAAAAACGGTTGGATCAGTCCTTGCCGGTCTCGGCGCCCATGCGTGACAGCAGCCGCGTCAATAGCGGGCGCATCGCGTGCAGTTCTTCGAGGTGAGAGGCGGACAGATCTTCGAGCATGCGCTCGGCCTTGGCAGTCAGCACGACCTCGACGCGGCGTCCGTCTTCGGGGTCGGCTTCGCGGCTGACGAGATCCAGCCGCGCCAGACGGCCTACCAGTTCGGCGGCGGTGTGCGGCCGGATCAGCAGACGGTCGGCGATTTCGCCGACATATAGTCCGCGCCGTCCGGGCGCGGTCTTGCGCGTGCCCTTGATAGCGAGAAGCGCCTGATGCTGCTGCGGCATCAGGTCCAGGCCCGCGGCCGCGCTTTCGCTGAACGCCGCGAATTTTCGCAGCGCATAGCGGAAATCCGCGAGCAGTTCGTAGTCGGCGGGAGACAAGCGAGTGGGTGTCGGGGAGGCGTTCACCCGGCGATTCTAATATATGTCGTGCTACGATATATATGACTTTTCGCAAACTCCGTGCGAATACTTCCAACCCTTCCTTGACCATGCCCCCCATTTCCTCTTCCGCCAAGCCCGGACTGCGGCTTGGCGACTTCACCACCGACCGTCGCGTCGTCCTCTTGATGGGCCTTGCCATACCGGTCGGACTGGCCAGTGTCGCCGCCGCCTGGCTGCTTCTTCGCCTCATCGCACTGTGCACCAATCTCGCCTATCACGGCCTGTTTTCGTTTGCCGACCTCCCCATCACGACGGGGCGGCTCGGACTCGGCTCCGTGTTCATTCCGGTCGTTGGCTGCCTCATCATTGGCCTGATGGCGCGCTACGGTTCCGAGAAGATCCGTGGTCACGGCATCCCCGAAGCCATGGAAGCCATCCTGATCGGCAAGAGCCGCATCCAGCCGAAGGTGGCGGTCCTTAAACCCGTGTCGTCGGCGGTGTCCATCGGCACCGGCGGCCCGTTTGGCGCCGAAGGGCCGATCATCATGACCGGCGGCGCGATCGGCTCACTGCTCGCGCAGACCATTCACCTGGACGACGGCGAACGCAAGACGCTGCTTGTTGCGGGTGCGGCCGCCGGCATGACCGCGATCTTCGGCACGCCGCTCGCCGCCGTGCTGCTGGCGGTCGAGCTGCTGCTCTTCGAATGGAAGCCCCGCAGCTTCCTGCCCGTGGCCGTGGCGGCGCTGGTGGCGGCCGCAACGCGCGCCTTCATCATGGAGCCCGGCCCGATCTTTTCGTATGCCGGCGCGCTGGCCTTCACGCCGTGGCACCTGGTGGCCTGCGCCGCCGTGGGTGTGCTGGCGGGCTTGGGGTCAGGCGTGCTGACCTCGTTGGTGTACGCAGCCGAAGACCTGTTCGAGAAGCTGCCGATCCACTGGATGTGGTGGCCGGCCATCGGCGGGCTGGCGATCGGCATTGGCGGGTTGATCGAGCCCGCCGCGCTTGGTGTGGGCTATGACAACATCCGGCACATGCTCGCGGGCGATCTGGCTTTTCAGGCCGTGCTGGTGCTGCTGGTGGTCAAGGTTGCCATCTGGTCGATCGCGCTGGGCTCCGGCACGTCCGGCGGCGTGCTGGCGCCGCTGCTGATCTTCGGCGGCGCGATCGGTGCGCTGGCGTCGCCCGTGCTGCCGCAGGCCGATCCCGGCTTTTGGGCGCTGGTGGGCATGGGGGCGATGATGGGCGGCACGATGCGCGCGCCGCTGACCGCCACCCTGTTTGCCGTCGAATTGACCGGCAACATGCACGCGCTGCTGCCGGTGCTGGCAGCCTGCGTGTTTGCGTATGGCGTGACGGTGCTGCTGCTCAAGCGGTCGATTCTGACCGAGAAGATCGCGCGTCGCGGCCACCATATCAGCCGCGAATACCGCGTGGATCCGTTCGATCTGCTGCGCGTGGCCGACGTCATGACCACGCCGGTGCAGACGTTGCCCGACACGATGACGGTGGCGCAGGCCGTCGCGCATTTCACGACCGCGCAGCCGGGGCATACGAGTTATCCGGTGCTGGACGGGCAGGGCGTCGTGGTGGGCGAAGTGACGCGCGCCGACACCCTGGCGTGGGCGCTGCAAGGTGCGCCGGACGAACGGACGCTGGCGCAGGCGCTCGATGGGCGCGAGCTGGTGTACGGGCACGCTGATGAATTGGCCAGTCAGATCGCCGACCGGATGGCGTTGTCCGGGGCGGGGCGCGTGCCTATCCTTGATCGCGATAGCGGCCGCCTTTTGGGCATCGTTGGACGCAAGGATCTGTTCCGGTCCCGCGCGCGGCGGTTGCGCGAGGAAAGCCAGCGGGCGGCGTTCTTTCGCCGGGCACAGAAGCCAGTTTGACTAAGTCGCCGCAGCGCCTTTGCCGCCCGACGCGCGTAATTCCCACAGCACGTCCAGTACGTGCTGCGTGGCGGCTTCCACTTGCCCGGCACGATGCGCGATGCCCAGTGGACGCCACAACGCGGGCCGCACCGGCCGCATGATGACGCGGGGATCGGGTTGCGGCGCGGTGGCCTCATGGGGCAGTAGCGTCGCGCCATAACCTGCAGCCACCAAACTCTTGATGGCGTCGTTGTAGTTCAACTGAATGCGCGCGCGAGGATTGAGTCCAGCGGCCGCGAACCATTCTCCGGTCAGGCGCGACAGCCGCGTGCTGGCGTCATTCAGAATCAGCGGCCGTTCAGCCAGCCACGCGGGCGTGAGGCGCGCTGGCGCTTTCCAGGCCGCCGGCAGAAAGGCCATCACCGGGTCGCGGCGCCACGGACGCAGCACCAGACCGTCGATGGGCGGCTGGGGCAACGCGACCAGTCCCACATCCAGCGTGCCTTCGGCCAACCGCAACAAGGTTTCCTGCGACGTCAGCACCGCGACTTGCACGTCGATGCCGGGGTGATCGCGTCCCAATGTTTCCAGCGCCTGCGGCAGCAGGTGGGCGATGGCCCCGGTTGACGCCCCAAGCCGCACGCGGCCCGCCAGCCCTTGCACTTGCCGCTGCACGTCATCCAGCGCCTGGTCTGCCTCCGCGAGCAAGCGGCGCGCACGTTCCAGCAAGGTTTCTCCGATTGACGTCGGCCGGACCTGGCCGCGTTTCCGGGTGAGGAGCGGGGCGCCGACGCGGGATTCGAGGTCCGATACGTGCAGGCTGACCGTGGGCGGCGCCAGATGCAGGGCGCGCGCGGCGTCGGCGAACGAGCCGAGGTCGGCAATGGCGACCAGGGTGCGCAGACGGTCCAGGCTGATTTCGCGCATGAGAGTTTCCGGGGCTGGGTGTCGGCTTCGGTTGCGGATTCAGGGTCAAATCCGATATCGGCTCAGTTCAGAAATCCTGAACCAAACGATCATGATATTCGACTTTTCTTATCTCGCCCGCAGATCGAAGATAAGGTCCATTCCTGAACGAATCAGGCAACGCCGAACCACCCGGACAGCATCATGACCCAACCACTTGTTTTCATCGACGGCGACCAGGGCACGACCGGTCTGCAGATCCACGAACGGCTCAACGGCCGCAGCGATCTGCAACTGCTAACGCTGCCCGAGTCCGACCGCAAGAACCCGCAGCGCCGCGCTGACGCGATCAATTCCAGCGACATCGCAATCCTCTGCCTGCCCGACGATCCCGCGCGCCAGGCGGCCGCGTCCGTCGTCAATCCCAAGGTGCGCATCATCGACGCCAGCTCCGCGCATCGCACGGATGCGGGCTGGGTTTACGGGTTTCCGGAAATGAGCGATGGCCAGGCCGAGCGCATCGCCCACGCGCTGCGGGTCAGCAACCCGGGTTGCTACCCCACCGGCGCCATTGCGCTGCTGCGGCCGTTGGTCCAGGCTGGCCTCGTGCCCGCCGACTATCCGGCGGTCATCAACGCGGTGTCCGGCTACTCGGGCGGCGGCCGGGCCAGCGTGGATGCCTACGAAGGCGCGGATGGCCCGCGCGGTCCCGCGTTTCAGGTCTACGGTCTGGGCTTGGGGCACAAGCACACCCCCGAGATCGAACGGCACGCCGGCCTCACGCAGCGTCCCGTTTTCGTGCCGTCTTATGGCGCTTTCCGCCAGGGCATCGTCCTGACGATTCCGCTGCACCTGCGCCTGCTGCCTGCTGGTGTGGATGCCGAAAAAATTCACGAATGCCTGCAACAGCACTACGCCGGCGCGAAGCACGTGCAGATCGTGCCGCGTGACGAGGCCGCCGCGCACACGAACCTGAATCCCGAGGCGTTGAACGGCACGAACGATCTTCGCTTGGGCGTCTACGGCAATGCGCAGCACGGCCAGGTACTGCTGACGGCCGTGTTCGACAACCTGGGCAAAGGCGCCTCGGGCGCGGCGGTGCAGAATCTGGATCTGATGCTGGCGGCGATGCGTTGACGCCGATGGCCGCGGGGCCGAGCCATCGGCCGCCGCCCCGGGAACACATCTCTACTTGTCGAGCCAGGGCGCTTCTTTCCAAAGCTGCTGGAACTGCGCTTCGCCCGCCTTCAGCTCTTTCGCATACTCAGCGGGCGGCAAGTAACGCAGCGGCGCGAACATTTCCCGGGCCTTGGCCTGGAATTCCGGATCGTCCACCGTACGCTTGACCGCCGTGACCAGCTTCGTGCGCACGTCGTCCGGCAACCCCTTGGGTGCGGCCAGCCCGCGCAGCGAGGCCAGTTCAAAATCGAAGCCCTGTTCCTTGAACGTGGGCACGTCCGGCAGCGCGGCCGAGCGCGTGTTGCCCATCTGGCCCAGGAAGCGCAGCGGCGTGCCGCCTTTCTGATATTGAAGCGCCTCGCCGACGTTGATGGCGCCGATCGTGATCTCGCCGCTTGCCAGCGCGCCGCGCACTTCGCCTGCGCCCTTGTACGGGATGTGGCTGAGCTTCGTGCCCGACGCCCGCTCGAACCGGAGCATGGCCAGGTGGTCGTCCGACCCCGTGCCCGTGGTGCCGACGGTAACCTTGCCGGGGTTCTTCTTCGCGTAGGCGGACAATTCCGCAAGGTTCTTGACCGGGTTGTCGTTCAGGACTGTGAAGGCGCCGGGATCATCGATCAGATTGCCCAGCAGGTCAAAACTCTGCCAGGTGAAGGCGGTCTTGCGTTCGATGGGAATCGTCAACAGGTTGGGCGTGTTGATGAAGCCGATGGTGTAGCCGTCCGGCTGCGCGCGCGCCAGTTCCGCAAAGCCGATTGCACCGCCCGCGCCCGGCCGGTTCAGCACGACGATGCGCGCGTCACCGCCCAGGTGCTTCTGCAGGTAGGGCGCCATCATCCGGGCCACCAGATCGGTGCCGCCACCCGGTCCGTATGACACGATCAGGTTGATCGGTCGGTCCGGATAGCCGGCGGCCTGCACGGCGCCGGAGAACATTGCGGCGCCCGCGAGCAGGGTGGCCAGGGTGCGCAGCGTGCGGCGCTTGTTTTGTTGTTGCATGGTTGTCTCCTCAGGGGTTCTGGCGGTCACCGCGCCGGCCGTTGTATCTGGACCCGCGCGTGTGCCGCGTTGTTATGTCAGCGTGGCGATACGTTTGGCGGCCAGAGGCCATACCTCCGGATTCACAAGTTGCGGCGGCCGCTCGCCGCGCAGCATCGCGGCAAGCTGCGTCGCCGATGAGCGGGCGACGCTGCGGCGCGCCTCGTGCGTGACGCCCGCGGTGTGGAAGGTGGCGACCACGTTGTCCAGGGCCAGCAGCGGGGCCGAGCGTTCGGGCGGCTCCTGTTCCCAGACGTCGAGCCCCGCGCCTCGCAGATGCCCATTACGCAGCGCGTCATGCAATGCGTCCTCGTCGTGGATGCCTCCGCGCGCCGTCGAAACGAACACCGCGCCGGGCTTCATCGCTGCAAAGGCCTTCGCGCCGATCAGTCCTCGCGTGGATGCGTCCAGCGGGCAATGCAGCGACACGATGTCCGATTGCGCCAGCAACTCGTCCAGCCCGACCGGTTCAGCGCCGCGGCTGCGGATGGTGGCGGCTTCCAGCAACGGATCGTGGGCGATGACGCGCAGGCCGAAGCCTTGCGCGATACGGGCGACGCAGGTGCCGATCTTGCCGATGCCCACCAGACCGATGACGCTGCCGTGGATTTCATGGCCCATCAAATCTTCGCGGGAAAAGCCCGTGTCCCGGCGCAGGCGGTTGTGCGATTCGACAATTCGCCGTTGCACGGCCAGCAGCAGCGCATACGTGTGTTCGGCCACGGATTCCGCGTTGCCGCCGGCCTGATTCACGACCGCGATGCCGGCCGCGGTGCAGGCCGCCACGTCGATGGTGTCGTAACCCGCGCCGCCCGACGACACGCACACGAGGTCAGGGCATTGCGCGATCAACTCGGCGTTGACGAACCACTGGCGCGGCAGCTCATCCTTGGCCGCGGACACATGGTAGGCGTGTGCGGTCTTCAGGCCGGCCAGCGTGCGGGCGTCGTCGCCGGTCGCAGGAAGCACCGACAACGTGATCCCGGGCGTGGCGCCGATGATCTCGTCGAACACCGGATTGAGCCAGAGATCCAGCCTGCAAAGGCGTGCCGAGTGGCGGGGCGTAGCGGTCGTCACAGCACGCCTCGCGACTTGAGGGCCGCGTCGACCCAGCTGCGATCCAGCGTGCCGCTATCGATGTCCTTCAGGACTTGCGCCTCGGCTTGGGCGATGGCGCGAACGCGTTCTGCAATGGCCGGGGCCTCGTCAGGCCGGATGGCCAGCAATCCGTCGGCGTCACCCACCAGCAGGTCGCCGGGCATCACGACCATGCCATCTACGGTGACGGGCACGTTGATGGCGCCAGGGCCGTCCTTGTAAGGACCCCGATGCGCGACGCCGCGGGCATAGACGGGAAAATCGCCCTCGCCGATGGTTTCGCTGTCGCGGATGGCGCCGTCAATCACAAAGCCGCCCAAGCCGCGCTTGGCAGCCCAGCCCACCATGATTTCGCCGATGATGGCGTTGCTCATGTCGCCGCCCGCGTCAACCACGATGACGTCGCCGGGCTGCGCGGTATCAATGGCCTTGTGCACCATCAGGTTGTCGCCAGGCCGGGTGCGCACCGTGAAGGCGCGGCCCAGGATCCGGCGCGTCCGGTGAATGGGTCGCAGGGACGACGTGCCCGTGCCGCGGCTCATCGCATCGCTGATGTTTGCCACCGCCAGGTCTTGGTAAGCCGCGAGCGTCTCGCGACTGGGACCGGGCGGGCAGTCGTGCAGGGTGAATCCAAAATCCGGCATGTCGCCTCGTCTCCAGAGTGATTGTTTGAGGCGACTCTACGCCCGCATATTCCGGAGATAAAGCGAATAATTTGACTGCGTAAACAACGCTTTTTGGAAACGGTGGCAAGCGGGGTCAGCGTTCTGCGCGGTCAGATCATGCCGGTGGGCGCGTGGAAATCCAGGCACGCCTCGGCTTGCGCGCGCAGGGTTTCAAGCATCGGCCGGGTATCGTCACGGCGCCATTGGAAGGTGTAGGTGAGGGGGCGCAACGGCGGAAATGCAGGCAAGGGTTGCAAATGGCCCCTTTCGATCAGAATGCCGGCCCACGCTGATGGCAGGAAGCCCACGCCCAGGCCTTGCTGCAACATGGCTGCAATGCCGCCCCAGCCATTGCAACACTGGTTGCGGCCGGGCGATACGCGCTGCTCGGTGAGCCAGTCGTCGAGAATGCGGATGGCGCCCGAGCTTTGCGGGAGCGTGATAAGCGTCAGGCCTGGCAGGTCGGCCGGGGTGACCGCGGCGGGGTTCGTGACGGCGCTTGGCGCAGCGACCCATTCGAATTGCGCGCTGCCGATAACGCGGGACGCGATGGCGGGGCGGGACGAAGGGCCCGCGATCACGGCGAAGTCCAGTTCGCCTTCCTCCAGACCGCGCTCGACCAATTCGCCGACGCCCACGAATGGCTCGACGAGCAGGTTGGGGTGGGCCTGCTGGATGACTTCGATCAGCTTGGCCATCCACGTCAGCGAGGTCAATTCGCCCGCGCCAAACCGGCAGCGGCCCGAGTAGCTGAGGTTGTTGCTGGCCTGCTGCATGAACTGGTCGGCGTTGCGCAGCAGATCCTTGGCGTGCGGCACCAGTTGTTCGCCCAGCGCTGTCAACGTCGCGCTGCGCGCGCTGCGGCTGAAGAGCTCAGCGCCGATCGATGATTCCAGTTCGCCAATGCGCTTGGACAATGACGAAACCGAAATATTCAGGCGATTCGCGGCGATCGCAAAATTCTTGCACGTGGCGGCCCAGTAGAAGGCCTCGAGTTGCTTTAGCGTCATGGGGGGCGGTAGGCTGGACGACATCGAGAGTGAACAAAAGTGTATGAAAGGCGCTCGATAAAGTCACTTTATTCAAACGGCGCGCGCGCCTATAGTCCCCGGCGATATCGAAAAAACAATAGACGGCCACTCGCAGCAGTGGCCGCCGGAGGAGCCAGACATGTCCGATCCCCTGCGCCGCATGCTCAGCCTGCACGACTTCGAACCCGCAGCCAAAGCGCTGCTGCCCGCACCCATCTACGCTTATGTGTCGGGCGCTGTCGAAGACGGCCAATCGGAACGCGCCAATCGCGAGGCGTTTGCGGAATTTGCTTTCCGGCCGAAGGTGCTGGTGGACGTGTCCGCGCGCAGCACACGGTGCACGGTGCTCGGCCGCGACTATGCGGCGCCCGTGGGCGTTGCCCCGATGGGCATCTCCGCGATCTCCAGCTATCGCGGCGACGTCGTCCTGGCGCGCGCGGCAGCCGAGGCCGGCGTGCCCTGCATCATGAGCGGCTCGTCGCTCATCCGCCTGGAGACCGTGATGGAAGCGGCGCCGGACACCTGGTTTCAGGCCTACCTTCCCGGCGACGAAGCGCAGATCGCCGCGCTGATCGACCGCGTGGCTGCCGCCGGCGTCAACACGCTGGTGCTGACGGTAGACACGCCCGTCGCCGCCAACCGCGAGAACAATGTGCGGGCAGGCTTCTCCACGCCGCTACGGCCCAGCCTCGGCCTCGCCTGGCAGGGGGTGACGCATCCGCGATGGCTGTTTGGCACGTTCCTGCGAACGCTCGCGCGCCACGGCATGCCGCACTTCGAGAACAACTACGCCACACGCGGCGCGCCCATCATGTCGTCCAGCGTGCTGCGGGACTTCTCCGACCGAGGTCACCTGAACTGGCAGCATGTATCGGCCATCCGCCGTCGCTGGAAAGGGCACATGGTGCTGAAGGGAATTCTTCATCCGGACGATGCGCGCGCCGCGCGCGCGATGGGCATGGACGCGATCATCGTCTCCAACCACGGCGGGCGACAACTGGACGGCAGTGTCTCGCCCCTGCACGCCTTGCCCGCCATCCTGGATGCCGCGGGTCCCATGGAAGTGATGCTGGACAGCGGCGTGCGTCGAGGCACGGACGTGTTGAAGGCGATGGCTCTGGGCGCACGCTGCGTGTTCGTCGGCCGTCCGTTCAACTATGCCGCGACGGTGGCCGGCCAACGCGGCGTGGCGCACGCGATAGCACTTATCAACGAAGAAGTGCGGCGCAATATGGGGCTGTTGGGGGTGGTTGATTTGAAGGAGTTGGGCGTGGAGTTCCTGCAGCGCGCGGGGGCTGATGTGTCGCGCGGGCGTTGATATGTGGCGCGGGCGCTGATGTGTTGCGCAAGCGCTGATGTGTTGCGCAAGCGCTGATGTGTCGCGTGGGCGCTGATATGTCGCCTAGGCGTTGATATGTGCGCGAGATCGCCAACAGGTAAATCGCCTGGCGTTGCCTGTTCCGAAATGGGTTTGTCGTACCGCATCGCGTCCAGCCGATTTGGACACCTGGTCATATAGGAATGGGTGGAAGGTGACGCGGGGGGCATTGGGCGGCGATCCTGCTGTGGATAGTGCATTTGACCTAGAATGCCCGCATCACTCTCATGTGCGGCGCCGCCGCCGATGCCGTTTTGCTGCCTCCTACGAATACTGTTCCACCGCATCCGCGCATTGCGCGGATATGCACGACCGTCGCGCTAGGGCTGTCGCTATTCATGACGCTGCCGATACTGGCGCACGCGCAGGCGAGGCCAGCAACGGTCACTGATTCCTCCCCGAACACCTTGCAGCCGCTAGGCGGCGATTTCGAATTGGTAGGCGAGCCGGCTTCGACCCTCCACCAGCTCACGTTCCGCGGCAAGCCATACCGGCCTCTGAACGCGTACAAGTTCGCGCACGTCAGGGCGCTGGGTCCGACCCAGGGCGGCCAGCCGATCCTCCTGGCGGTCTCGAACGATTTCATGGGCGTGGGCACCATCCTGATCGCAGTGCAGAACGACACGCCGCTCGCGCGGGTGCTGAGTCCCTCTGTAGATGCGCGCGACCCGGACCTGGGTCTGCCGCAGCCCGGACGTCAGGACCTGCTGCTGTTCACCGCCGGTTCGCGGGCGCTCGTGACGTCGACGGGAAAGGTGCTGTGGTTTGAACATCTGCAACCCAAGGAGCGCCTGCAGTCGACCCCGCTACTGGTGTCGGTGTCGCCAGACAATCGCCACGGCGCCGTGCTGCTCGACAACGAGATCCGCCTGAGCGTCGCGGACGAAGGGCCGTACGCCAGCGTCGCATTCACCAAGGCAATGCAGCGCGATGCTTTCAAGTCGGCGTGGGACCAAAGCGCCGCACGTGCGCGCAAGGCGCTCGACGAAGGTAAGCATATCGACCAGCGGCGGCTCTACGACAACCTGAAGGCGGAATGGATCAACCGGAATTTTCGATGGCAGGAAGGGAAGGGGGGCTGGCAATTTAGTGGCCAGGGGTTGAAGCCAGTGCCGTTGCCGGTTCAACCGCGAAAGGAGCAATGAGATGACGCCGATTTCCGCGGTCAGTGGGTTGCGTTGGCTGGCCCTCTCGCTCGTGGTGGCCCTTGCGGGCTGCGCAAGCAACGCCGACGTGTATGAAAAACATGTCCGCACCGAAGAAGCCAATCCGGCGGACGTGGTGATGTCGCTGGACGTGACGTTCGCACGGGCACCGGACTACGAGCCTCGTACGCTGGAGTACGGGTCGACGGTGAAGCGCGTGGAATATTCCGGCTATCCCAGTATCGAGGTTCCGTTCTATCAAAAGGGCGTGGGTTTCGACTTGGGCGTGGTAGGGGATCCGCGGACGTTGCTGGCCTTGCCGTATCCATCGCCTACGACGCGGACCACGTCCGCGCAATTAAAGATCTTTGGTGAGCGCCTGGATGCTACGCATTACCGGTTCGTGGTTTTGCCTAGGGCAGGGTGGAGCAGTATGAACAGCTTTCAGGTGTCGTTCGCGGTCAACGGGCGGCGCGAGGCGATGACGTTTGCTTATAGCGCGAAGAAGGTTTGCGAGAGCCGGTTTGATGTGACTACGCCGACTTATGGGTTTGGTATGTCGGTTGCGGCTACGTTTCCAGGGGGAAAGGCGGGATGCTTGAAGGCATGTGACGCACGACCTGGGTTTCCGGGGCAGTGCGCCTTTTTTTCCGGTATTGAGTAAGGCCCGAGCTGGAAGGCGAGCGTGTTCGCTTGCTATTCGCCCGTCGCCTACGCTCGGCCGCTTCCGAACCGGAGCGGCCATTCCGAACAGAGATCGCACAGTGACCGCTATGGAGTGCGCGGCATGCAAATTAACTCGGCTCGTAAAAGATGGCGTCGAGCATTGCCGCACGCGCCTTCCACGCTCGAAGTCCGTTTTTCGATTTCGGGGGCGATGACTTCCACCACGGCGCATCCATAATTCGCTCGACGACTTCATCCCAGTAGCGGTCGTAGTCGAGGTGGGATGCCCCCTTAATTCCGATGTCTTTTGCCAGCTTTCTCTTGTTTGCGCTATCCACGCAAAGAAACTGGTCTGGTCTCTTCATGCCTAACAGCCTGGTGGCGGTACCAATACCGTCTCTGCCATCAGGGAATGCCTTCAAGAATTCAGCAACATAGTTCTCGTACTGCGGCCGTGTCACCGTTCCTTCAAGCGGAATGCAATCCAAGGCCGCGGAAATGTGTTCGGGGTGGCTAATAATGCGGTTTTTAAAAATCCCAGCACCCTTCATAGATCCAAACCAGGCGGAGTTTTCTATAGCGTCATTAGGGATGCCCGCAATTGCCCTCCGGATTTGACTATCCAAGTCTTTGAAGTGCGGCGTACTCAGGAAGGCACTTCGAATTTGGTCTAACAGAGCGAGACGCTCTTCAAAACCATGAGTTTTATCGCTACGCTGGATTTCGGAAAGAAAGCATGGCCAGTCCAAGCTCATTACATGGCTATCTATGGCTGCCTTGGACGCTTGGCTTTCGCCGTACTGATCCATCAGCTTTCGCAGGCTAGGCTGTTTAGCTTGCCAGATTCTGCGATAGTTAGAAGCTTCTTGCTCGGTTATCGTTCTAGCAGCGGCCGCGTAGCGACTAACAATTTGCTGGAGTTCGTTGAACCGATTACCATCCTCACCTGAAATTAACGTGCTGAGTTCAGTGTTTTCGCCCAGTGCGCCGGCAGTGAAGTTCGCACTGCCAATTATGGCCTCCCAGTTTTCCTCGCTCCAAAACAAATAAAGCTTCGGGTGGAAAACGCCTTTGGGCTGCAACACAAATTTCACGCTTTTTGATTGGACGAAATCCTCTAGCACATTCGGATGCGTTTGATAAAAGTGAGTGCCGATGACTCCCGTTCTGATTTTGTTCTTCTTCTCCAACAAGAGGTCATAGAGCCTTGTCGATGACGATGCCCACGCCACCCCAAAAGCGATGTTAGGGTAGCTTTCGATTAGTCTTGCAAGAGTTACCTCAAGTGCTTTGTTGGTCGCAATGAGTTTTGCCATGCCTTTCTTTCTCTGCCGTTAGTGGTAATCGAGATCTTGTTCCCAACTACGACCGTTAGACGCAAAACTTAAGAGTTATGTGTATGGAAAGTTAGTTGTCCGTGTTGCGAGTACGTTTTGATCCTACGTGAATAATTGTTCTCTTGCGGATGTGTCGATGACGGCGGAATGACTGGGGCTCGAATCACATGCCCGGCTCATTTGGCCGAAAGCCCTCATTTGTCACTTTCCGCTGTTAATGAAAGTCGAAGGTCCCCGGCATTTGGGACGTTGGCACCCACGGAACATGGCTTGAGGCTCTAGACGTTCCCCCGGTGACGGCAGGCCATCTGCATATGCCATCCAAGGTCCCGTTCAGTAGCGGAACGGCTTGCGCGAACTCCACCCCGCCAGCAAATCCCCCCAACAACGCTAAAATACCGCCTCGCGGCACACCGCCCGCTTTCCCGGCTTTCTTCAATCCTGCGCCTCGCGCCCTCACAACGATGAAAAAACTGACTGCTGTACTTCTTGTGTCCGCCACCGCTCTGCTCACGGCTTGCGGTCCCAGCGACAACGCGCCTGCCGCTGGCGCCCAAGCGCCGGCCACGCCCAAGAAGGTCGTCGTTGGCCTGGACGACAACTTCCCCCCGATGGGATTCCGCGACGCCAGCAACCAGATCGTCGGCTTTGACATCGACATGGCCAAGGAAGCCAGCAAGCGTCTGGGCATCGAAGTGGAATTCAAGCCGATCGACTGGAGCGCCAAGGAAGCCGAATTGAACGGCAAGCGCGTCGACGTGCTGTGGAACGGTCTGACCATTACCGAAGAGCGCAAGAAGAACATCAGCTTCACCGCGCCGTACATGGCCAACCACCAGATCATCATCGTGGGCAACACGTCGCCGGTGAAGGTCAAGAATGATCTGGCTGGCAAGGTCATCGGCGCGCAGGACGGCAGCAGTGCCACCGACGCCATCGCCAAGGACCCGGTTGCCGCGCAGATCAAGGAAGTGAAGAAGTTCGGCGACAACGTCACCGCGTTGATGGACCTGGCTGCTGGCCGTCTGGACGCCATCGTGGTGGATGAGGTGGTTGGCCGTTACCTGATCAGCAAGCGTGCGGGCGAGTATCGCGTGCTGGAAGAGAACTTCGGTACGGAAGACTATGGCGTTGGCGTGCGTAAGGACGATACCGAGTTGCTGGCCAAGCTGGATAAGACGCTGGATTCGATGAAGCAGGACGGCACTGCCGGCCGCATCGCCACCCAGTGGTTCGGCGCCAACATCATCAAGTAAGCGCAAGGGCGCCCACGGCCTAGACGGCCGCGGCGCCTTTGCCGTTGCAGTTCGCAGCCCGCCGCAGTGCCGCAAGGCCAGGCGGGCTTGCCCATGATTCTCTCTTGCCCTCGCGGCGCGAACCCACTGCATGGACTACGTACTCTCCCTTCTGGGGCCCTTGGCGGAAGGCGCGAAAGTGACCTTGACGCTATTTTTCATCACGCTGGCGCTGGCCGTGCCGCTGGGGCTGGTGCTGGCCCTGGCTCGCATCTCGAAGTGGCCGCTGCTGAGCCGGGCGGTCAATGGCTATATCTGGCTGATGCGCGGCACGCCGTTGATGCTCCAGATGCTGTTCATCTACTTCGCGCTGCCGTTCGTGCCGGTGATCGGCATCCGGCTGCCAGATTTTCCGGCGGCGGTGGTGGCGTTTGCGCTGAACTATGCGGCGTATTTTGCCGAGATCTTCCGCGCCGGTATCCAGTCGGTGGATCGGGGGCAGTACGAGGGCAGCAAGGTGCTGGGCATGACGTACCTGCAGACGCTGCGCCGCATCGTGCTGCCGCAGATGGTGCAGCGCGTGCTGCCGCCCATGAGCAACGAGACCATTACTTTGGTCAAGGATACTTCGCTGATTTACGTGCTGGCGCTGAACGACATCCTGCGCACCGCGCGGGGCATCGTGCAGCGCGATTTCACGACCACGCCGTTCCTCGTCGCCGCTGCCTTCTATCTGTTGATGACGCTGCTCCTGACGTGGTTCTTCCAGCACATGGAAAAGCGCTATGCAAAATATGACCAATAATTCCCCGGCCGGGCTTAGTCAGCGTCCGGTCATGATCGAAGCCCGCAATATCGTCAAATCGTTCGGTTCGAACCGCGTGCTCGACAACGTGTCGCTGAACCTGGAGCAGGGCGAGGTCGTGGCGGTGATCGGCCCGTCGGGGTCGGGTAAGAGCACGTTTTTGCGCTGCTTGAATCATCTTGAGACCATCGACGAAGGCAGCATCCAGATCGAAGGCGAAACAATGGCTGCCTCCGTACCGGGCGGCCGCAGCCAGTACGCCAGCGACGGCGACGTGCGGCGCATCTGCCGCAAGATGGGCATGGTGTTTCAGTCGTTCAATCTGTTCCCGCACATGACGGTGCTGCAGAACATCATCGAAGCGCCCATTACCGTGAAGGGTATGTCGCGCGCGGAGATCGTGCCGAAGGCGGAAGAGCTGCTGCGCAAGGTGGGTCTGTCGAACAAGCGCGACAACTATCCGACGCGCCTGTCCGGCGGTCAGAAGCAGCGCGTGGCGATCGCGCGCGCGCTGGCGATGGAGCCGGACATCATGCTGTTTGACGAGCCGACGTCGGCGCTGGACCCGGAGCTGACCGGCGAAGTGCTGCGCACCATGAAGCAGCTGGCTGACGAGCGCATGACGATGTTGGTCGTGACGCACGAAATGGGGTTTGCGCGTGAAGTGGCGCACCGGGTCATTTTCATGGACGATGGCCGCATCGTCGAGGAAGCGCCGTCCGCCGAGTTCTTTGCCGCGCCTCAGCATGCGCGCAGCCGTGAGTTCCTGGCGCATATGCTCTGATCCGAGCCGCCGCCGCATACCGTGAAGCCCGCCTTGCCGCGGGCTTTTCTATATGATGCCTACCCATGCAATCCGCGCCGATTCCCTCGCAAGTTGTTTCTGACGCGCCGCCGTTGCTCAGGCTTCGAGGCCTGTACAGCGAGCGCCTGGCGCCAGTTAGCCTGGATCTGGCGGCGGGCGAGTGCGCGGCTGTGGTCGGCGCGTCGGGATCGGGCAAGTCGCTGCTGTTGCGGCAGATTGCGGATCTGGACCCCGGGCATGGTGAAGCGGAACTGGACGGGCGTCGCCGGTCGGCCATGCGGGGTTTCGAGTGGCGACGTCTGGTGATGTATTGCCAGGCCGAGGCCGGATGGTGGGATGACCATGTGTCCGCGCACTTCGCTGACCGCGCTGGTGCTACCGCCATCATGGGGCGTCTGGGCTTGGTTGAGTCCAAGTTGGACGCGTTGGTCCATGAGCTGTCCACGGGCGAGCGCCAGCGGATGGGTTTGGTGCGCGCGCTGATGCAGAACCCGCGCGTCCTGCTGCTGGATGAGCCGACCGCCGCGCTGGATCAGGAGGCGACAGCGTTAGTCGAGGCGGAACTGTCACGCGTCCTGGCGGCCGGGGCAGGCATTCTGCTCGTCACGCATAGCGCCGAGCAGGCCGAGCGCCTGGCGCGTCGGCGTGGGCGGATGACGCAAGGCCACTTGGAGCCGCTATGGACGTGATCAAGTTGCAGGCGCTGGATCTGGTGATCGCGTCGCTGCTGGTGCTGCTGAGCGCTGGTATTTCCTTCGCACTGCGGTTGAACCTGCAACGGCAGGTGCTCTGGGCGGCGGTGCGCACGGTAGTGCAACTGCTGCTGGTGGGTCAGATCCTGCGCATTGTGTTCGCCCATGCCGCGCCCTGGCTGACGGCGCTGGTGGTGGCGGTGATGATGGCGCTGGCCGCACGCGAAGTCGCGGCCCGGCCGAAGGCCCGCCTGACCGGGCATGGTAACGGCTGGGTCGGGATGTTGGCGGTGGTCAGCACCACGCTCGTCACTGCGATGTTCATTTTGAACACGGCCCTGCGCCCGGACCCTTGGTTTGATCCGCGGTACACGATTGCACTGGTTGGCATCGTGCTGGGCAGCGTCTTGAATGCGGCCAGTCTGGCATTGGACGGAATGCTGTCGGGCGTGCGCCGCGAAAGGCTGGGCATCGAAGCGCGCCTGGCGCTGGGCGCGACCGTGCATCAGGCGTTTTCGGCCTTGCTGCGCGAATCGGTGCGGCGCGGCATCGTACCCAGCATCAACCAGATGTCGGCGGCCGGGATCATTACCTTGCCGGGCATCATGACCGGGCAGATCATTGCGGGCATGGATCCGGTGGACGCGGCCAAGTATCAGATCTTGTTGATGTTTCTGCTGTGCGGCGCGAGCGGCATGGCGGCGATGGGCGCGGCTTATGGTGCGATGCGCCGATTGACGGACGAGCGGGGGAGATTGCGGTTGGACAGGCTGATGCCGGGAGTTGCTGCGAAGCGATAGCAGGGCGTCAGAGGATGGCTTGCAGGCCTTTGTCCGCCAGGATGTTCAGCAGTTTAAGGGCCGGCCCTGTCGGGCGGGTGTCGCCTAGCTCCCACTTTCGGACGGTCGAAGCGCTGGTATGCAGATGCAGGGCGAATACGGGCTGGCTGAACCGTAAATCTTCGCGAAGCCGCTTGATGTCGCCAGGACTAAAACTTCGGACAGGTGCGGGGCAGATGGCGTCAAAGTCTCGCATTGTGACTTTGTCTATCGACCCGGCCCGGTAAAGCGCGGCGAGATCGTCGCGCAAAGATTCAATGAGTTTGGTCACAGTTCACCTCAAATAACACGCCTGCCTGTAGTGCGCTCAAAAGGGCGGATTCCGTCAAGCCAAGAAAGACCTTGCCGGCGAACTGCAGGGCCTTGTACCCGTAACGGGCATGTTTATGCCGTGCATTTTTTACGCAGGCATTCGCTAAAGCATACGTTTGAAAGAGGCGAAAGAGGCTATCCAGTGGGCCGTAAGTCAGTCGGATTTTGGATAACGGCAGAATGGTGGTGCTAGGTGTCTGACACCCTCGGGAGACAGCCGCCAACTTGTAGCGGCATCTCATAGGGTGTCAGACACCCATCCGAGGACGCAGGCATCCAGAGAGCGCCCCATAAAAAAACCGGCAGCCCCAACGGGACTGCCGGTTTTTCACATGCCCGCCAGCCAGCAAACACTGGCCAGCAAGGGCAGGGGGCTTAGCCGATCGAGGCCAGCACCTTGTTCAGCGTGGCGCTGGGGCGCATGGCCTGGCTGGCCTTGGCTTCGTTCGGCTGGTAGTAGCCGCCGATGTCCACGGGCTTGCCTTGGGCGGCCTTGAGCTCGTCCAGGATCTTGTTCTCGCCTTCGGAGAAAGCGATCGCGGCCGGGGCGAACTGGGCGGCCAGGGCGCGGTCTTCGGTCTGGGCGGCCAGGGCTTGGGCCCAGTACATCGCCAGGTAGAAGTGGCTGCCGCGGTTGTCCAGGCCGCCGACCTTGCGCTCGGGCGACTTGTTTTCGTCCAGGAACTTGGCCGTGGCCTGATCCAGCGTCTTGGCGAGGATCTGGGCGGTGGGGTTCTTGTACGTGCGGCCCAGGTGGTCGAGGGACTCGGCCAGCGCCATGAATTCGCCCAGCGAATCCCAGCGCAGGAAGCCTTCTTCCAGGAACTGTTGCACGTGCTTGGGGGCCGAACCGCCCGCGCCCGTTTCAAACAGGCCGCCGCCGGCGACCAGCGGCACGATCGACAGCATCTTGGCGCTGGTGCCCAGTTCCATGATGGGGAACAGGTCGGTCAGGTAGTCGCGCAGCACGTTGCCGGTGACCGAGATGGTGTCCAGGCCTTCGCGGATGCGCTTGACCGAGAACTTGGTGGCTTCGACGGGGTCGAGGATGCGCAGGTCCAGGCCGCTGGTGTCGTGGTCCTTGAGGTACTGCTTGACCTTGGCGATGACCTGGGCGTCGTGGGCGCGCTTTTCGTCCAGCCAGAAGACGGCGGGCGTCTTGGTGGCGCGGGCGCGGGTGACGGCCAGCTTGACCCAGTCCTGGATCGCGGCGTCCTTGGTCTGGCACATGCGCCAGAGGTCGCCGGCTTCGACGGCCTGTTCGAGCAGCACGGCGCCAGCGGCGTCGGTGACACGTACGGTGCCGGCAGCCGGGATGACGAAGGTCTTGTTGTGCGAACCGTATTCTTCAGCAGCCTGGGCCATCAGGCCGACGTTGGGCACGCTGCCCATCGTGACCGGATTGAAGGCGCCGTTGCGCTTGCAGTCGTCGATGACGGCCTGGTAGACGCCGGCGTAGCTGCGGTCGGGGATGACGGCCTTGGTGTCCTGCAGCTTGCCTTCGGCGTTCCACATCTTGCCGGAGTCGCGGATCATGGCGGGCATGGACGCGTCGACGATGACGTCGCTGGGCACGTGCAGGTTGGTGATGCCCTTGTCGGAATTCACCATGGCCAGTTGCGGCAGCGTCTTGTAGGCGGCGTCGATGTCGGCGGTGATCGCGGCCTGCTGGTCAGCGGGCAGCGACTGGATCTTGGCGTACAGGTCGCCAATGCCGTTGTTGGGGTCGAAACCGGCCTGCTTGAGGGCGTCGGCGTGCTTGGCCAGAACGTCCTTGTAGAACACGGAGACCACGTGGCCGAAGATGACGGGGTCGGAGACCTTCATCATGGTGGCCTTCAGGTGGACCGAGAACAGCACGCCGTTGGCGCGCGCGTCGTCGATCTGGGCCTGCAGGAAGGACTTGAGCTTGGCGGTCGACAGCACGGCGGCGTCGATGATCTCGCCGGGCTTGACCGGGGTCTTTTCCTTCAGGACGGTCTTGGTGCCGTCAGCGGCGGTCAGTTCGATCTTGACGTCGCCGGCATCGGCGATGAGGGCCGACTTTTCGGTGCCGTAGAAGTCGCCTTCGCTCATGTGGGCAACGTGCGACTTGGAGTCGGACGTCCAGGCGCCCATCTTGTGCGGGTGCTTGCGGGCGTAGTTCTTGACCGACAGCGGGGCGCGGCGGTCGGAGTTGCCTTCGCGCAGGACCGGGTTGACGGCGCTGCCCTTGACCTTGTCGTAGCGGGCCTTGACGTCGCGCTCGGTGTCGTTGGCGGGGGCGTCCGGGTAGTCCGGCAGCTTGTAGCCCTGGTCTTGCAGTTCCTTGATGGCCGCCTTCAGTTGGGGCATCGAGGCGCTGATGTTGGGCAGCTTGATGATGTTGGCTTCGGGCTTGACCGCGAGGGCGCCCAGCTCAGCCAGGGCGTCGGACAGCTTCTGGCTGTCGTCGAGGTAATCCGGGAACAGGGCGATGATGCGGCCTGCCAGCGAAATGTCGCGGGTCTCGACCGTGATGCCTGCGGGTTTGGCGAATGCCTGGACGATGGGCAGCAGCGAACGGGTTGCCAGTGCCGGAGCTTCGTCGGTGAGGGTATAGATAATCTTCGGAGTAAGAGACATGATCCTTGAATCTGTTCGGCTCAGGCGATTAACGCGCAAACCCGAACATGCTATGCGGCGTACGCCGGTAGATGTTGTCGAGAGTGGGTTCGTATGGCGGGACGCGCAGGCAAGCCGTCCCACCAACATGACTGCCGCCCGTCCTATTGTTTGGCTGGACCGGCCGGCCGATAAATGGGCCGTATCCGGGTCCGCCTTGGAAGGTGCGACCGCCACGAACCTTCCATTGTAATACCGTGCTACGCATTGCGCCGGGAAATGGTTCTGTTTCTTGATGGCGACGCAATATGCTTATGACAGTTTTTGGGGGACGCATTGGGCGGGGCGGGCGGAATTTGGCATCAAAGCGTCTTCAATCGCCGTTTGACAAAGCCGGGCGATAGGAGGAAAGTACGCCCCATGAATTTCCGCGCTGTCCGCATTTCGCTGATTATTACCATCATTCCTGGAATGGTGGGTTAGCGCGCGACCGCAACAGTCACAAGCCACCCGCCCCACGAGGCGGGTTTTTTGTGGCCGCCTCTGCCGGGCAAGTAACCCAAGCAGAGAAACCATGTCCGATTCATCCTCCCACGCACCCTCGGCATTCCAGGCCGGCGCCGCCACGCCGATGGAGTACCTGCGGCAGATCCTGACCGCCCGGGTATACGACATTGCCCGTGAAACCGAGCTGGATCTGGCGCGTGGGCTATCCGCCCGGCTGGGCAACACCGTTCATTTCAAGCGCGAAGACAACCAGCCGGTGTTCTCGTTCAAGGTGCGCGGCGCCTACAACAAGATGCGCAACACGCCGCGCGCCGCGCTGGAGCGCGGGGTCATCACGGCGTCGGCGGGCAACCATGCGCAGGGCGTCGCGATTTCGGCGGCCAAGCTGGGCGTGCGGGCCATCATCGTCGTGCCGCAGACGGCGCCGCAGGTGAAAGTGGACGCGGTGCGCGCCCACGGCGGCCCGACCGTGACGGTGGTGCAGGCCGGCGATTCGTACAACGACGCTTATGCGCATGCGCAGACGCTGGCGCAGGAGCAGGGCCTGACGTTCGTTCCTGCGTTCGACGATCCCTACGTGATCGCGGGGCAGGGCACGGTGGGCATGGAGATTCTGCGCCAGCATCCCGAGCCGCTGCACGCGATTTTCGTGCCGATCGGCGGCGGCAGTCTGGCGGCTGGCGTGTCGACCTATGTGAAGGCGGTGTATCCCGGCGTGAAGGTCATCGGTGTGCAGACCGAGGATTCCTGCGCGATGGCGCAATCGCTGCGCGTGGGCGAGCGGGTCATCCTGGCCGATGTCGGTCTGTTCTCGGACGGGACGGCCGTCAAGCTGGTGGGCGAGGAAACCTTCCGTCTGTGCCGCGAATATTTGGACGAAGTGATCCTGGTGGACACGGATGCGGTCTGCGCGGCGATCAAGGACGTGTTCCTGGATACGCGTAGCGTGCTGGAACCCGCGGGTGCGTTGGCGGTGGCGGGGTTGAAGAAGTACGTGGAGCGCGAAGGCGCGCGCGGGCAGTCGCTGGTGGCGATCACGTCGGGCGCGAACATGAATTTTGACCGCATGCGCTTTGTGGCGGACCGCGCCGAAGTGGGCGAGGCGCGCGAGGCGGTGTTCGCGGTCACCATCCCCGAAGAGCGCGGCAGCTTCCGCCGGTTCTGCCGGGTGATCGGCCAGCGCAGCGTGACCGAGTTCAATTACCGCATTGCCGATGCGCGCACAGCCCGCATCTTCGTTAGCGTGCAGATTGCGCGGCGCGGTGAATCCGCCGAAATCCTGGCCGCGCTGCAGGCAGAGGGATTCTCGGCCTCCGACCTGACGAACAATGAAGTCTCGAAGCAGCACATCCGCTACATGGTTGGGGGACGTTCACCGCTGGCTGGTGGCGAGCGCCTTTTCCGCTTTGAGTTTCCGGAGCGGCCGGGCGCGCTGATGAAGTTCCTGTCGGCGATGGCGCCCAACTGGAACATCAGCCTGTTCCATTACCGCAATCAAGGCACTGACTTCAGTTCGGCGCTGGTGGGCATTCAGGCGCCGGTGGCCGATGACGCGGCGCTGGATGGGTTCTTGCGGCAGCTTGGGTATGCGCATGCCGAGGAAACGGATAACGAGGCTTACCGGCAGTTTCTGATTTGAATGTTCGGCTGGGCATGCAGCCGGATGATCAGCCGGGCTTCCAAGCGGGCGTCCAATCCGCTGTGTACTCGGTCGCTACTTCGGCGCTATCTGGGCGTTAACTGGATGTCCCGCCACCTTTGCAGCCCGGCTTGCGCGGTAATTCCACGCCGGGCTTCAAGCGCAGCGTCGAGCGGCCCTGCGTTTGGGTCAGTTCCAATGCGCTCGCGCGCCACGCCGGGACGTCGTCGAACGCGATGGCGGGCGTGGCGCTGGAAGCGGATTTCGCGTCGGGCCGTTCGAATTGCAAGGCTGGCAGGCCCACACATGTGTCGTCGAAATCCAGCCGCGCCAGCTCGCGTCCATCGCTCAGGCGCACCGCGCGGAACGCCAGGGGCGCATCCACGAATTTGGTGATCTCGGGCACGTATTGCAGGTCGCCGTGCGCGTCTTGTACGCGGGCGGCCGGCTGCAGCACGACGACCTTTCTGCCCGGCGGCACTGCCAGATAGGCCACGTCGCCGGCGATATCCAGCAGTTTTCCTGGGCCAAGGTTTTGCGCCTTCAGCGGCGCATGGCGGATCATCACGGTTTCGTTCCAGGCCGAGTCCACGCGCGTCCAGCCGGGCAGGCGGGCGTCCTCGAACCGCGTGCTGTGGATGCTGTCGCGGTCCGGCTTGTCGGAAAGCGGCAGGCGCTGCACACGTAGGGAGCCGTTGACGACCTGCAGATGTGCGAGCACGGTGCTGGCGCTGGAACTGGTAAAGAACGCCAGCACCGCATCGGTTTCCAGCATGGCGACCGGACCAGGGCAGAAGAACGCGCGAGCCTGCCGCGCATTGCTGCCAGGATAGAGCAGCGCGCCGACGTCGGTGCCGCACAAGGGCTTGCCTTGGAAGGTGATGGTGGTGGCGCGCGTGGTCTGGCGCTGACCGGTGTTCCAGTCGCTGCGGCTGCCGGTCGCCACGTCGACGACGAGGCCGTGATTGTCGTAGACCACGGCGGCGCCGGAGGGCGCGGCAAACAGGCTGAGCAGAAACGCGAGGGCGCGGCGGGTGGGCACGGCGGACTCCCTGAATGGCACAAGGGGTGACTATATACCGGTGTGTCTGCGCTGGGTGTCTGACATTGATGATGAAGGCCGGTGCACGTTAGCCCGGTGTCTGACACCCGTGTGAGATGGTCTGCACCCTGCGGGGCTGCGGCAGGGGTGTCAGACACCGACGATGCTGAGACTGGCGTCAGACACTCAGGAGGCTGAGCGATCAGCCAGCCCATCCACGTGGATCTGCGCCTGGCCCTGCGGACAATGCTCTACGCGCGCCCGCACGCGGTACACGCGCCGCAGCGTATCGGGCGTCACCACATCGCCCGGCAGCCCCTCGGCTTCGATCGCGCCAGCGTGCAGCAGCAGCGCGTGGTCAGCGTGACGCAGCGCGATGTTCAAGTCGTGCAGCACCACCAACGTGATCAGGCGGTGCAGTCGCGTCTGGCGGCGCAGCACGTCCATGACGTGGAATTGATAGTTCAGATCCAACGCCGACAAGGGCTCATCAAGCAGCAGCAGGCGCGGACGCCGCACCAGCGCCTGCGCCAGCGACGCCAGCTGCTTCTGCCCACCGGACAGTTCGTCCAGGTGGCGGCTGGCCAGCGGCGCGATGCCCAGTTCGGTGATGACCGCCATGGCGTCTTCCATCAGCGCATGGCCAGGCTGTCCGTGACGGCCGGATCGCGCCGCCACGAGCACGGATTCGAAGACGGTCATGTGCACGCCCTTCGGCAGGGCCTGTGGCATGTACATCGCGCATTCGGCGCGGCGGGACGGGCTGGCGTTGGCCAGGTCCTCGCCGTCCAGCCAGATCGCGCCTTGCATTACCGGGTGCAAACCGGCCAGCGTCTTGAGGAGCGTCGATTTCCCGCTGCCGTTCGGCCCCAGCAGCACGGTGACGGCGCCTTCGGCCATGGGACCGGCGCTGGCGTTGCGCAGCACCGGCCGCCCGCCATAGCCGGCGGACAGGGCCTGGATGCGTAGCTGCGTCATCGTCAGGATTGCAGCACCAGCGTGCCGCGCATGTGCTGCGCGTGCGCGGGGAACGAGCAGTAGTAGGTGTACGACTGGCCCGCGCGCAGGCGGCTGACGGGGAAGGTGACGGTGGCCGTTTCGCCGCCGCCCAGCATGGGCGTCTTGGCAAGGATGCGGGCGTCGCCCGGCGCCAGGAAGTCGCTGCTGGCGCCGGCCTTGATGCCGTCGACCATCACGGCATCGATGTCTTCCGTCTTGGTCAGCACCCAGTTGTGGCCCGCTTTTTCCTTGCTGTTCTTGCCCGTGTGGATCAGGCGCACGGTGAAGTCCTGGCAGGTCGCGGGCACGACGATGTGGTCGGGGCCGAATTGCTTGCCGGGACGGCCTTCGACGTCGATGGAGCAAGCGGGCGCGGCATGGGCGGTGCCGGCGATCGTCAGGGCCGCGAGCGTCAGCGTCAGGCGGAATTTCATCGGGGTGTCTCCTTGTTGCGGTTGATGCCGTCAGGCGCGCTTGAGGGCGCGCACGACGATGGTGAGAAAGAAGGGAATGCCGACCAGAGAGGTCACGATGCCGACCGGGATGAGCGCGCCGGGCAGCACGGTCTTGGACGCCACGGACGCCAGCGACAGGATCAGCGCGCCGGCCAGCGCGCTGCCCGGCAGGTAGTAGCGGTGGTCTTCGCCCAAGAGCAGCCGGGCGATGTGCGGCGCGACGAGGCCGACGAAGCCGATCGTGCCGACGAACGACACGGCAAGCGCGGCCAGCGCGCTCACGCGCAGCAGGCTGATAAGCCGCAGCCGCTTGACGTCGATGCCGAAGCTGGCAGCGCGTTCCTCGCCCAGCCGGACGGCGGTGAGCTTCCACGCGTCGCGCATCGAAAACGGAATGGCAAGGACCAGCGCCGCCGCCATGACGCCGACGGTGGTCCAGTTGGCGCGCGCCAGGCTGCCCATCGTCCAGAAGACGATGCCTTGCAGGGCCTCCTCGCTGGCGACGAATTGCAGCAGCATCACCAGCGCCTGGAACGAATACACCAGTGCGATGCCGAACAGCACCACGCCCAGCGTCGAGCCGCCACGCCAGCGCGCCACGCGTTCCAGCACCAGCACGGACAGCAGGGTGCAGGCGAAGGCCGATACGGAAACCGTCATGCCGGCCGGCAGCGCGGGCAGATGCCAGTCCAGCGTGATGGCAAGCGACGCGCCGAACGCCGCGGCGGCCGAGACGCCCAGGGTGTAGGGGCTGGCGAGCGGGTTGTCCAGCATGGTCTGCATCTCGGCGCCGCCCAGGCCCAGCGCCACGCCGACCAGCAACGCCATCAGCGCATAGGGCAACCGGAATTGCCAGACGATGACGCGCGTGCCGGTGTCTGACACCTCGGGATGCAGCAGCGTGCGCAGCAGCTCCGGTAGGGACAGCGAAGCCGGCCCGCTGGCGATGTCGGCCAGCAGGCTGGCGACGATGGCCAGCACCAGCACGGCGGTCAGCAGCACGCGCTTGCGCACCGCGCGCCGGTAGGCGGCGATGGGATCGTCGGGAACAGACGCCGCGGGCGATGCGGCTGCGGGGGCGAATCCGGTCATGGCGGACTACTTTGCAGGTGCGGCCGGAGACGTCCAGAAGGCGCCCGCGTTGTCCAGATCCAGGAACTGGCCGTACAGCGCGTCCAGCGTGCCTTGCGGATCCAGCGCGGCGGCGCGTTCGGGATACAGCCATTTCGCCATCGCCTCGATGGCGGCAACGTTATAGGGCGAGTTGTAGAACGCGTGCCAGATGCCGTAGGCGCGATGCTGCTTGACGGCGTCCAGATCGCGGATGCCGTCGCGGTCCAGCAGCGTGGCCAGGCTGTCGGCGGCTACCTTCGGATCGGCGCCGGGACCGGCCAAGAGGCCTGGACGGCCGGGTTCGGAGCGGCTGCCGGTGGCGATGTAGACATCCGGCTTGGCGTCGATGACGAACTCCAGGCTCACGTCGCCGATCGCGCCGGGCAGCACGGGCGCCGCGACATTGACGCCGCCCGCGGCTTCCAGCAGGTCGCCGAAGCTGCCGTTGCCGGTGGTATGGCAGCAGGCCGGCCACACACCCGCCAGCATCTCCACGAAGACGCGCGGCCGCTGCGCGGGCGGCACGGGTCCCACGACCTTGCGCACGCGGGTCAGGTGGTCTTCATAGAAGGCGATGTAGCTTTCCGCCTCGGCTTCGCGATCGAGGGCCTGGCCCAGGATGCGCATGCTGGGCACCGTGTTGCGCACGGGGTGCTGGCGGAAGTCGATGAAGACGATCGGGATGCCGGCTTCCTGCAAAGCCGGGATCATCGGATTGTTGCGGCCCGGGCCGTGGCCGCTGACGCTGAAAATCGCCACGTCGGGCCGCAGCGAGACGATCTTTTCGGGGCTGACGCTGGCTTCCGACGTCTTGCCGATCAGGGGTACGTCGGCCGCCTTGGGAAAGCGTTTGACGAGCTGGTTCCAGGAGTAGGGATCCTGTTGCTTCAGCTCTCCCTGCCAGCCGACCACACGCGCCACGGGATCGTGCCGGTCCAGCAGCGCCATCGCAAAGGCGAAGCGGCCTTCGCCCAGCAGAATGCGTTTCGGGTGGTCGGGCACCGTCACGACGCGGCCGGCCAGGTCGGTGACCTCGCGGGCATGGGCGCCGGGCAGGGCGCAGAACAGGGCGGCGGCGGTCACGGCCGCACGGAAAAGGGCAATCGAACGCATGGCGAATCCTTCAGGGGCGTCAGCCGCGGGGTGCAGGTAACGCGAACCATTCTTATCGCCGGGCAGTGTCCGCCAACCCTCCTCAAGAATTCGTTAAGACGCGCAGCGGCTGTGGCAATGGCGCCGCAACGCCGCCGCGCTCTTGGCCGCGCCCCTACAATGTGAGATTGATTGTTATTCGCCGAGCGGTCCCGCCATGCGCGTTCTCGTCATCGAAGACGACCCCGACATTCTTGCCAACATCACCCATCACCTGACGCGGCGCGGCTACATCGTCGATTGCGCCGAAGACGGCCAGCGCGGCTATGCGATGGCGGCGTCCGGCGAGTTCGACCTGATCGTGCTGGATCTGATGCTGCCGCGGCTGGACGGCTACGAGTTGTGCCGCCGGCTGCGCACCGAGGCCGCGTGCAACACCCCCGTCATCATGGTCACGGCCCGCGATACGCTGGACAACCGGCTGACCGGCTTTGACGCGGGCGCTGACGATTACCTGGTCAAGCCCTTTGCATTGGCCGAGCTGGCCGCGCGGGTCAAGGCGCTGCTGCATCGGGCCAGCGGGGCGGGCGCGGCCCGCGTGCTGCGCGTGGGCGACCTGACGCTGGACACCGGCACCTTGGCGCTAGAGCGCGCGGGCCTGCCTCTGCGCCTGCCGCCGTCTCCGCTGCAACTGCTGACCCTGCTGATGCGCGCCAGCCCGGCGGTGGTCCATCGTGCGCGGCTGGAAGAGGCGTTGTGGCGCGACTCGCCGCCTGACAGCGACAGCCTGCGCACCCACATCCACCAGATCCGCCACGTGGTCGACAAGCCCTACGACACGCCGCTGCTGCACACGGTGCATGGCATCGGCTACCAGCTGCGGGCCGCGAACGATGGTTGACCGGGGCAGACGCGCGGCGCGGCGCGGGCTGGCGCGCCATCTTGTGTTGACCTATGTCGCGCTGGCGCTGCTGGTGGCGGGCCTGCTGACCTGGTTGTCGGTGTGGAGCGTCGGCAAGCTGGAGGCGCATCTTCAGCGCATCGACATGGGCATGGCGGTGGAGCGGGTGCGGGGCGATTTCCTGGCGGGCATCGACCCGGGGCGGCCCAACCGCTTCTTTCATGGCGATCCGGGAAGCGCGGCGTTTCCCGATTGGCTGCGGCCGCTGGCGCCGGGCTTTCACAAGATCGAGCGCAACGATCGCGTGTGGCACGTGATGGTCGACGACTTCGAGGGCCAGCGCTACATGCTGCTGCGCGACTACACCGAATACGAGCAGAACCAGTCGGCGTCGCACTGGACCGCAGTGACGGGACTGGCGGCCAGCCTGGCGTTGGCATTCGTCCTGGGCATCCTGGCCACGCGGCGTCTGCTGCGTCCGCTTGCGCGGCTGGCTGCCCAGGTCAATACGCGCGGCGCGCAGCCGCCGCAGACCCGGCTGGCCGAAGACTATCCGCCGGACGAGATCGGCCAGCTTGCGGCGGCCTTCGACTCGACCTACAACCAGCTCGAACAGGCGCTCAGGCGCGAGCAGCTCTTCACGGCCGACGTGGGGCACGAGTTGCGCACGCCGCTGATGGTGATCTCCAGTTCCTGCGAATTGCTGCGCGAGGAGCAGACGCTGGACGCGGCGGGACAGGCGCGCCTTGCCCGCATCGAAGCGGCGGCGGCCGACATGGGCGAGCGGCTGGACACCTACCTGATGCTGGCGCGCGGCGGCGACGCGGCCGGCCTGTTTCCGCGCGAAAGCGCCGCGGACACCGCGCGCGGTCAGTTGGCCGCCTGGTCACCGGTGGCGCAGCGGCGCGGCATGCAGTTGACGCTGAACGCATCGGGTGCGCCGGAAGCGGCCTTGCTGTTTCCCGCGCCGCTGCTGCGCGCGGTGCTGTCCAACCTGATCCGCAATTCGCTTCAGTATGCGGGTCCGCAGGCCAGCATCGTCGTCACGGCAGGACCCGATTACGTTCAGGTGAACGACAACGGTCCCGGCATTCCGGTGGAACGGCAGGCTTCCATCTTCAACCCCTTCGTACGTGGCGATCAGCCGGACGACGGCAATCTAGGGCTGGGCTTGTCGCTGGTCCAGCGCATCTGCGAGCACCAGGGCTGGCGCGTGTCGCTTCAGTCGCGCCCCGGGCAGGGCAGCCAGTTCCGGGTGGACCTGGCCGGCCCCGCGCCGGCCCCTGCGGGTTAGAACGCGACGTCGGCCGTGAACAATGCCGTGCGTCCCGCGCCCGGCACCCCGTACAGCTGGAAGCCATCCAGCGAGGCCCCGATGCGGCTGTAATAGAACTTGTTGAACAGGTTGTCCACGTTCACCCCCAGCGTCACGTTCTTGTTCAACCGGTAGCGCGCCGCCACGGAATGCAGCCAGTAGGACGGCGCCTTCTCGTCGTCGCGGACCCAGACCGGATGCGTGCCGTACGGACCGGATACGGTGGAACTGTTGTTGTTCTTGCCGCCGACGTACTTGTTGTCCGTGTAGCGCCGCTTGCCCACGTACTGCGCGCCATAGCTCAGCGACAGGTCTTCCGTGGCCGCGTAGGTGGCCCACAGGTTGAACGTCAGGTCCGGCACGTTCTTGGCTTCCTCGCCCTGGTTCGCGCCCTTGGTGATGCGGCTCTTCATGGCGCTGACGCCGGCAAAGGCGGACCAGCGCGGCGTGATGTTGCCCGACAGGCCCAGCTCGATGCCGTCCACGCGCTTGGCGGGCAGGGCGCGCACGACATCGGTGGCGTCGTCGCCGTATTCCCATGAGTCCGTCAGTTTCGTGCGGAAGATGGCGCCCGTCAACGACAGGTCACCGCCCGCCACGTCCCACTTCGTGCCCAGTTCCCACGTGCGGGCGACGGCCGGCTTGTAGGTGTCGGAACCGGTGGCGCCGTAGATGTTGTTGTTGGTGGATGCGCCCATCGCCGAGGGTTGCGCGGCCTGGCTGTATGACACGTAGACGCTGCCGTTCTCCACGGGCTTGTACGTCAGGCCGATGCGGCCGCTGAAGGCGCCGTCGGTGACGCGTTGCGTGGCGGCGCCGGCAGTTTGCGTGACGCGGTAGCGGTCGTAACGCAAGGCGCCTTGCAGCATCCATTGCGGGTTGAAGGTCACAGTGTCCGCGGCGTACAGGCCGGCATTGAAGACTTCGGCCTTGTTTCCCGAATCGCCCTTCAGCGTATCCACGCCGCCCATGTCCACGCCGCCGGTGTTGCGCAGGTCGAGCACGGGATTCACGGACGGGGCGCGGATCGTGCGCGCATGGTCGCCGTAGGTTTCCTTGTAGAACTCCACGCCCGTCACCACGGCATGCTTGATGCCGCCGGTATGGAAGTCGAGGTTCAGGTTGGTCTGGTTGGCCAGGATGGTGTAGCGCTTGGACGTGCCGAAGTCGTTGCCGCGCAACTGGGCGTAGGGCGAGGGATCGCGCAGCGGCGTGAAACCGCTGTACGAGGCAATGCCGTCCGCGCTCTGCACCAGCGGGCCGGCGCCCACATAGCCGTACGACGTGCGCGACGTGGAATTGAAGCGTGCGGGGGCCAGCACGCCGATGCGGTCGGTCTGCTGCCAACGGCTGATGTTGGTTACGCGCGCCGCGTGGGTGAAGTCATGCTCGACCTTCATCGTTGCCTGATCGGTGCGCGTCTGCTCCGTGTACAGGCCGGGGTCGCCGTACCAGGCATTGCGTGCCACGTTGGGCATGCGCTTGCCGCCCGTGCCGCGCTGGATCGGCACGCCGCCGTCGGGGATGTTGTCGTCTTCCTGATGCAGGTAGTTCACGGTGACACGGGTGGGTGAACCCAGGCCCATTGCCAGCGAGGCCGCGACGCCAGACCGGTCAAACTCCGTCACGTCGCGCTCGGCCACGCCGTTGTGATGGCGCATGAGGTTCACGCGCAGGGCGGCGCTGTCAGACAGCTCCTGGTTCAGGTCCGCGGTGATGCGGCGGTAATGATCCGTGCCCAGTCCGCCGGACAGTTTGTAGAACGAGCCCAGCCGCGCTTCCTTGCTGGCCAGGTTGACGCTCCCGCCCACGGCCGAGATGCCGGATTCGATGGAGCCCGTGCCCTTGAAGACCTCGGCCTGTTCCAGGTTGAAGATGTCAGTGCGGCTGGACAGGCCCGCGTCGCGGATGCCGTCCACGGTAATGCTTTGCTCCGCCGAAAACCCGCGGATCGTGAACATGTCGCCCCAGCCGAGATTGCCTTCGCCCGAACTGAACGTGATGCCCGGCACGTTGCGCAGCACATCCTGCAGGCTCTTGGCCTGCTGCTCTTCCAGCACCGCGCGCGGCACGACGGTGATGCTTTGCGGGGTGTCGAGCAGCGGCTCGGTGAACTTGCCGGACTGCACGCGATCCGCCTTGAAAGGCGGGGCATCGGCCTGCACGGTGACGGGCGCCAGCAGTACGGCGTTGTCCGCCGGGGGCGTCTGGCCGTGGGCCTGCGTGGAGGCGGCGGCGCCCAGCGCCATGCCCAAAGTTTTCAGGGCGAACGCGCCCTGGGTGTGTGCTTTTTGTTGTTGCGCCATGGCGATCTTGCGTGCCTCAATGAGAATCGTTCCGGATTCTAGGGAGGCGTGTCTCAAGATCCTGTTAAGACGCTGGAACGGCGGCCGCACCGACGATCGTGCAGGTTGGCCAACCGCCGGGTGGGCTGCGAGCGCGTCGATTTGTCTTGGAATAGTAATGTTATTACATTACTATTCTGGCTTTTTTCGCGCGGCGCGCCGCCCGGCGTGCCACCAGCATTTCAAGCATCTCCCGCATTCCTCCATGGCTTCTCTCATTTCCCCTCCCGCCGCCACCCGGCTGCGGTCCATCGACGCGCTGCGCGGCCTGGTCATCGTCATCATGCTGGTCGACCACGTGCGCGAAACCTTTTTCCTGCATCACCAGGTCGGCGACCCGATGGACGTGTCCGCCACGCCGCCGGACCTGTTTTTCTCGCGCCTGCTGGCGCATCTGTGCGCGCCGGTGTTCGTGTTTTTGACGGGCCTGTCGGCCTGGCTGTATGGGGCGAAGGCGGGTGACCGCAGCGCCACGGCGGCGTTTCTGGCGAAGCGGGGCGCATTCTTGATCGCGCTCGAAGTCATCGTCGTGAACTTCGCGTGGACCTTCCAGTTTCCGCCGTCGGTCGTGTACCTGCAGGTGATCTGGGTGATCGGCCTGTCCATGCTGTCGCTCGCGGCCTTGCTGTGGCTGCCGCGCTGGGCGCTGGTTGTCGTGGGCGTGGTGCTGGTCGCGGGTCACAACGCGCTGGATGCCGTGCACTTTGCCGCCGGCCACGCGATGCACGTGCCGTGGGCTGTGCTGCATGATCGCGGCTGGATCGAAGTCAGCGACACGCTGCGCCTGCGCACGTCGTACCCGTTGCTGCCGTGGATCGGCGTGATTGCGCTGGGGTATGCGGCCGGCCCGTGGTTCCAGCCGGGTTCGGACGCCGCCGAACGCCAGCGTCGTTTGTGGACGGCCGGGCTGGCGGCAGTGGCGGGCTTGGTGGTCCTGCGTGCGCTCAATGGCTACGGGCAGTCGCAGAAGTGGGCGGTGCAGGATGACACGCTCCATACCGTCATGAGCTTTGTGAACATCACCAAATACCCGCCGTCGCTGATGTTCCTGCTGCTGACGCTGGGGTTGGGACCGTGCTTGCTGGTGCTGATCGAACGCGCGCAATCGGCGGCCTGGGTCCGCGCGTTGTGCGTGTTTGGCGCCGCGCCGATGTTCTTCTATCTTCTGCACCTGTATGTCTTGAAGACGCTGTACCTGGGCGGCGAAGCGATCTGGGGCCTGAACCAGGGCAAATACTTCGGCGTTGATGGCATGGCGTCGGTGTGGGTGATTTCGATCCTGCTGGCCGTGGCGCTGTTCTGGCCCGTGCGCTGGTTCGGACGCCTGAAGGCCGCGCGCCGCGATATCGCGTGGCTCAAGTACCTTTGAGGCAGGCGATGGCAGCACGCAAGTTTGCCGTGGGCGTCGCGGCATTGATGGCGCCATGGGCGGCCGACGCGCAGCAGAATGCGGTGACGCTGTATGGCGTCGTGGACCTGAGCATCGCGGGGTTTTCCACGCAAGAGCGCGGCACGGCCATCAACATGCAGTCGGGCGTGCAGTCCGGATCGCGCTGGGGGCTGCGCGGCAGCGAAGACCTGGGCAACGGCCTGCGCGCGAATTTTCAGCTGGAAAGCGGCTTCCTGGCCAACAACGGCAACTCGGCGCAAGGCAGGCGCCTGTTCGGCCGCGCGGCGTGGGTGGGCGTGTCGGGCGGTTTCGGCGATCTGCGGCTGGGGCGGCAGACCTCGGTCTCGTCCGCCACGCTGGCGGACTACGATGCGTTCCTGGCGTCGTACCTGATCACCGGCGCGCAGACCGCGCTGCTGCCGTACAACGCCAATCGCGCCGACAACACGGTGTCGTATTGGAGTCCGTCCGTGGGCGGCCTGCGTGCGGGTGTGGATGCCAGCATGGATTACGACGGCGGCGGCGGATTCAAGACCGCGTCCACCAACAAGCTGTACAGCGCCGCCGTTGTGTTCGACCAGCCGGGCTATTCGATTGCCGCTACCTACGAAGGCGCGAGCTGGGCGGACGGGACGGTGCAATCGGCCGCCATGGCGAACGCCGGGGCCGACCGCCGGCCATATGCGTACACGCTGGCGGGCCGCGCGACGGTGGACGCGTTCACGCTCTATGCCGGCTGGTCGGTGATGCGCAATGGCTCGACCATCCCGGCGGTGCCGTCACCCGGGCAGCGGGTGTACTTTCCGGGCAGCACGGTGCACGGCGTGATGGCGGGCGCCGCCTGGCGCACGGGCGCGAGCACCGTGATGGCATCCTGGCAGGGCAGCCTGCCGGGCGGTGGGGCGCTCGAGCGCGAGGGCGCCACGCATTCCCAGCAGGTCTATTCGGCAGGCTACGTGTTTGACCTGTCCAAGCGCACCAACGTGTACGCCATCTACGGCTATATGCGGGGCGCCTGGGACGATCCGTCGTGGCATCAGTCCCAGTACGCGGTCGGCATGCGCCACCGCTTCTGACGAGGTATCAGTAGGCCTTCCCGGCAATCGAATCCGCATAACCGAGATCCAGCCATTTGCCATCGGCAGGGATGCGATCCAGATTGCCCAGGTCGATCTGGGTCTGGAGCGCGTCCTTCAAGGCCTGCTCGGGCACCGCCACGGAATCGGCGAAGACGCCATCGTCGATCAGGCGCTGCACCGACGCGCGCACGACGGCGGGATCCAGGTTGGGAAAGAGCTTCAGGCCGCTGGCCACGGCGGCGGCAGGGTCCTTGCGGATCGTCTTGAGCGCGCGGTCGATGCCGGAGACGAGCTTCTGCGAGACCTGGGGCGCAATATCCTGGCGCGTGGAGATGGCCGAGAACGTGTACGGGCCGATCTCGCGCGAGAACGCCGAAACCACCTTGAAGCCCTGGGCCTGCGCTTGGGATGCGCCCGGCTCGTAGAGCACCGCGCAATCGGCCTGGCCGGAACTGAGCGGGCCGATCTCGTTGCCCAGGGGCACTTCCAGCAGGTTCACGTCGCGCTTGGGGTCCAGGCCGGCGTTCTTGACCAGCTTGATGAACGCGGACGAACTGGTGGTCGGCATGGCGCCGGTGGCGATGGTGGCGCCTTTCAGGCTTTTGAAGCCGTCGAACGCGAAGGCGGGCTTGCAGGTCAGCCACACGCCCAGGCGGTTCAGCGTGCCGCCCACCACCTTGACGGGCGCGCCGCGGCCGAAGGAGATTGCGGTCCATTCGGGGCCGTGCAGGGAGAAGTCAGCACTCTTGGAGATGACGGCGGCCAGCGCGTTGGTAGACGACGACGCAACGTCGATGCGCACGTCCAGGCCTTCGTCCTTGAAGTAGCCGTGTTCCTCGGCGAAATACACCGGCAGGTAGAACACGGACTTGAACGCGGCCGAGACGACGGCCTTGTCATTGGCCATCGCCGACACGGACAGCAGGGAGGCAGCCGCGGCGGCGGCGATGCGCAGGGTGGTGCGGATTTTCATGGGTTTGCAGCGGCGCAATGTGCGCTTCACAGTTTGAATTGAGTGGCGTAGGTCTGGTCTTTCCAGCGCAGCAGGCGCTTTTCGGCGATGTCTACGCCGGCATACAGGACGAAGCCCAGCGCCATCAGCGAGAAGATGCCGACCCAGACCGTGTTCAGGTCATAGAGCGACGAGGCGACGAAGATGATGTGGCCCAGGCCGTACTTGGACGAGATGAATTCGCCCACGACCGTGCCCACCAGCGCGAAGCCGATGTTGATGCGGAACGTGGCGATGATGGCGGGCAGCGCCGACGGCACGACGACCTTGGCGAAGATCTGCCGTTTGGTGGCGCCCAGCGACACGAGCATCTTCTGGATGTCCGGGTCCGCGTCCTTGGCGGCCTGAAAGGCGGCCAGCAGCGCGACGATCGACGTCAGGGAAATCGACAGCGCCACCTTGGAAATCAGGCCCGTGCCGAACCACAGGATGACCAGCGGCGCGAACGCGATCTTGGGCACGCTGTTGATCGCGACCAGAAAGGGCTCGACCACCTTGGCGCCATAGGGCGAATACCACAGCGCCAGGCCCGGAATGGTGCCCACCACGGTGCCGACGACGAATCCAGCGGCCGACGCCCACAGCGTGTAGTTGGCGTGCTCCCAGAGTTCGCCGGACACGATCAGCTTCCAGCCTGCCTGCACCACGCCGGCGGGGGATCCAAAAAGAAAGCCAGACACCGCGCCGGTGCGCACGGCGGCTTCCCACGCGCCAAACAGCACGGCAAGAATGAACAGCTGCGTCGCCAGGACAGGAACGCGAAAGCCCGGACGCGGGCGCGCGGGTGCGGGCGAAGCGACGCCCTGGGCAAGAGATGCGGAGGTCTGGGTCATGCGTGGGTGCCGTCCTTGCGGGCGGTCTGTATGTCGAGTTCCTGGCACAGCAGGTCGAAGTAGCCGGGAAAGCGGCTGTCGTGGCGCGCATGCAGCGGCGAGCGTGTACCCAGCTCGATCCGGTGCTCGCTTTTCAGGCGGCCGGGGCGGGCGCTCAGGACGAAGATGCGCTCGGACAGCGCGATGGCCTCGTCGATGTCGTGGGTCACCAGCACTACGGTCTTGCCCTGCTTGCTGACCGTGTCGGCCAGCATCGATTCGAGGAACAGGCGGGTCTGGTAATCCAGCGCAGAAAAGGGTTCGTCCAGCAGCAGCACGTCCGGATCTGGCAGCAGCGTGCGCGCCAGGGCCACGCGTTGGCGCATGCCGCCGGACAGCGCCTTCGGATAGCTGTCCTGAAAGGGCAGCAGGCCGAAGGTGTCCAGGTACTCGCGGGCGCGTTCCACGGATTCGGCCTTGGGCGCGCCGCGGATTTCCAGGCCGACCAGGACGTTGTCCAGCACGGTGCGCCACGGCATCAGCAGGTCGCGCTGCAGCATGTAGCCGACGCGCCCGCGCAGGTTGGGCAGCGGGCGGCCGTCCAGCGCGATGGTGCCGGCGTCGTGTTCCAGAAGACCGGTCAGGATGTTGAACAGCGTGGACTTGCCGCAGCCGGACGGGCCGATGATGCTGACGAACTCGCCGCTGGCGGCGTTCAGGCTGATGTCGTCCAGGACCTGCACCGGGCCGGTGTCGGTGTGGAAGCGCTTGGAGAGATTGCGGATCTCAAGTTTCAGGGGCGGGGTAGGGCTCATGGCGAAACGACTGCACGCCGCCTCAAGCCGCGCCATGCTCCAGTTCCAGCGCCACCACGTCTTCGTGCGGCACTTCCAGCGCCTCGTTGAAGCGCTTGAAGAAGCTGCACAGCGCAATGCGGATGGTCAGCTCGACGATCTGTTCTTCGCTGAAGAACGATTGCAGCTTCGCGTAGAACGCATCGCTGACCTGCGCCGGCGTCAGCGTGACCAGCACCGCGTAGTCGCGCACCACCAGGTCTTTCTCGTCCAGGCCCGGCACCTGCGGTTCCAGCAGGCGGTCGATGGCTTCCTGCGAGATGCCGTGCGCCGCCAGCTTGGGCGTATGCAGTGTGACGCAGTAATGGCAGGCATGCGCCTTGGACGCGGTCAGCAGCGCGATTTCCAGGTGGCGCGGCGAGATCAGCCCGTCTTCGCGCGACTGCACCAGGTACGAAAAGAAGTGCTTCAAGGCCGGCGGGCGGGGCGCGAACGCGCTCAGCATGTTCGCGTACGGGCCGTAGTCCTGCAGAAGCTGATTGAAGAGTTGGGCGGTCGCGGGATCCAGCTTGGCGGGATCCAAAGGAGTGAGGCGTGACAAGGCAATTCCAGCGTAGGGAAGAAGAACGCTGGAATCCTAAGAGACATGCGGCCGCGTGGAAAATACCGATATCACATATGTATATGGGTATGCCGGCGTCGCCGGCGGCTCGGCTGCCTTGCCGCGCCAGCATCGCGCCTGTCTACAGCCGCTGTCCTCCCGTCGCGTCGATGCGCTGTCCCGTGACCCAGCGGCCCTCGTTGGACGCCAGGAATGCGACGATGTCCGCGATGTCTTCGGGCTGGCCCACGCGGCCCAGCGCGATGCTCTGTGCGATGACGCGGCTCAGTTCCGGGTCGCGGGCGCGCTGGTTCAGATCAGTGGCGGTGGCGCCGGGCAAGACCGCATTCACGGTAATGCCGCGCGCGCCCAGTTCGCTGGCCAGCAGCAGCGTCAGCGATTCCAGGCCCGCCTTGGCTGGCGCGTAGACGCTCATTTCGGGATACGCGGCGCGCGTGCCCATCGAAGAGATGTTGATGATGCGGCCGCCATCGCGCAGGAACGGCTGGCAATGCTGGATCAGAAAGAACGGCGTCTTCAGGTTCACCTGCAGCACGCGGTCGAAGTCCGCCGAAGTCACCTCCGGGAGCCGGGCGCGCAGGCCTACGCCCGCGTTGTTGACCAGGATGTCCAGGCCCTCGTCGCCGGTGCGTTCGCGCAAACTGGCGCGTGCTTCCTGCGCCAACCGCTCGGCCGCCTCGGGGTCCGCCAGGTCGGCCTGCAACGTCCAGGCCTGGCCGCCGGCCGCCCGGATCTGGCCGACGACTTCATCGGCGGCGTCGGCCTGCGCGTTGTAGTGCACGGCGACGAGCGCGCCGCGGCGGCCCAGCGCCAGCGCGATCGCGCGGCCAATGCCCCGGCTGGCGCCGGTGACGAGGGCGGTCTTACCCGCCAGGGAATCTGGTGTGGCGCTCATGCGGCCTCCTTTTCGGGTTGTGTCCAGGCTTGCCGGGCTTCCAATGCCCGTGCCTGCAGCAGCAAGGCATTGCGATCGACCTTGTTGGTGCCCGCCCACGGCAGGTCGTCCAGGAAGCGGATGCGGCGCGGGTGCTGGTAAGCCGGGCCGTTATCGAGAGCGTGCTGCTTGAGCGTGTCGGCGTCCAGCGTGCTGCCGGCACGCCGTACGACGAACGCGACCGGGATGTGGCCGCGCTCTTCGTCGGCCAGCGGCACGACGCAGCTCTGTCGCACGTCGGGGTGCGATTCCAGCAGCTTCTCGACTTCAACGGGATAGATGTTCTCGCCCGCGCAGACGAACATGTCGTCCGCGCGGCCTACAAAGTAGTGGAATCCGTCAGGGTCGCGGCGCATCACGTCGCCGCTGTAGTACCAGCCGTCGTTCAGCACCTGCGCGCTCTTCTCCGGCAGGTTGTGATAGCCGCCCAGCACGGCGGGATTCTTCATTTCCAGCACGCCTTCGTCCGGGGTGGCGCCGCCCGTCAGCCGGACCTGCGCGGCGTCCAGCGGATAGCCGACCGACAGCGGCGGCGTGGGCAGGCCATCAGGATGCGGTCCGAACACGGCGGGACCGGCCTCGGTCGTGCCATAGCCGTGGGTGATGCGCACGTGCGGCAGCGCGCGCTGGATGCGGTCGAACAGAGCCGTCGTCATCGGCGCGGAGCCCAGCATCACGCGCTCCAGCGCCGACAGGTCGCGGTCCTGCAGCAAGGCGGGATCCTTGACCAGCCGCGCAAACATCGTGGGCACGGCGGTCAGGATGGTGATGCGATAGCGCGCCAGCGCATCCGCGTAGGCGGCCACGTCGAACCCGGGCTGGATCACCAGCAGGCTGTTGCTGGCAAATGCGCGCTTGGACATGAAGAGACCATTCATGTGAAAGAGCGGCTGCGCCAGCAGGTAGCGCGCTTGCGGCGCGTCCGGATTCGCGGGGCCGGACGTGGCGGTCAGCGCCCACAGTTGTCCGGCATGGGTCAGCGGCACGCCCTTGGGTTTGCCGGTGGACCCTGACGTGTACAGCATCTGCGCGATGTCTTCGGGCGCGGGCGTGACGCTCGTGAATGTGGTGGGGACGATCTGCGCCGCAAACCCCTGGGGGCCCGCGTCATCGAAATCCAGCACCGGCACGGTTGCCTCGAAGCCGGCGCGGCGGGGGCCATCCACGAACGCGAGCGCAATGTCCGCATCGCGCAGCACGTAGTCGATATTCTCTTGCGACTGCTTGATGTTGATGGGCACGGCCACGTAACCGGCGCGCATGATGCCGAAGTAAGCCAGCAAGTATTCGGCGCGGTTCAGCGCGGCGATGGCGATGCGCGAGCCGGGCGGCAGGCCACGCTCCGTCAGCCACGCGGCCACGCCGCCGCCCAGCTGGTCGGCCTCGCCATGTGTCAGTTGCCACGGCGCGTCAGGCAGGCGCAGGTCGATGAGCGCGGGCAGCTCGGCCGGCAGGCGCGGATCGGCAAGATCGCCCAGGTTTCGGGGGGAATGCGTCATAAGAAGGACTTCCAGAAGTTGGCGGCTCAGCGCTTTTGCAGCTTGGGATTGAGCGCGTCGTTCAGGCCGTCGCCGACGAGGTTCAGCGACAGCACGGTAAGCATGATGGCCACGCCGGGCACGGCGCAGATGTACCAGGAGGATCGGATCAGGCTGCGGCCTTCGCCCACCAGCCGGCCCCAGCTTGCGATGTTGGGATCGCCCAGGCCCAGGAAGGACACCACCGACTCGTAGAGGATGGCGCCGGCCACGACCAGCGACGACATCACGATGACCGGCGGCAGCGCATTCGGCAGGACTTCGGCGGCGGCGATGCGCCACGGGCTCATGCCGACGGCGCGGCAGGCCTGCACGAACTCGCGCTCCTTGAAGGACAGGAATTCCGCGCGGGTCAGGCGGGCGATCGGGGGCCACGACACCAGGCCCACGGCGAGCGTGATGTTCTCGATTCGCGGCCCCAGCACTGACACGACCGTCAGCACGAACACCACATTGGGAATGATCTGGAACAGCTCGGTCAGGCGCATCAGCCCCTCGTCGATCCAGCCGCCCGCCCACGCAGCGGCCGCGCCGACGGTGACGCCGATCAGCGTGGCGGTGGCGGCGGCCACCAGGCCGATCAGCAGCGTGGCGCGGGCGCCGTGGGCGATGAGTGCGGCGATGTCGCGGCCCATCGAGTCCGTGCCCAGCGGATAACGCCAGGACTCGAACGGCCAGATCTCGGGCGCGCCCACGATGCGCAGCGGATTGACGGGGTAAAGCCAGTCGGCGCTGGCCGCCACCAGCGCGACCAGCAGCAGGACCAGCGCGCCCGCCACGGCGCCGCGGTTGCGGGCAAAGCGCACGGCGAACGCGTCCGGGCGGCGGGCGGCGGGCGCGCCGGCAGGAACAGTTGCAGCGGAAGTAGCGGACATGTCAGGCGGCCTTGATGCGCGGATCCAGGCGCGTGTATGCCAGATCCACGAAGATGTTGGCGATGATGACCACGACCGAACTGAGCACCAGGATGCCCAGCACGACGGGATAGTTGCGGCTCATGACGCTGTCGAACAGCACGGCGCCGATGCCGGGCCAGCTGAACACCGACTCGATCACGATGCTGCCGCCCAGCACGGCGCCCAGTTGCAGGCCAAGCAGGGTGACGATGGGAAGGACGGCGTTGCGCAACACGTGGCGCAGCACCACGGCGACGCGCGTCAGACCCTTGGCGTAGGCGGTGCGCACGTAATCCATGCGGCTGACTTCCAGCATCGAGGCGCGCATCACACGCGCATAGGCTGCCGAATAGAACAAGCCCAGTGCCACCGCCGGCAACGCCAGATGATGCAGGATGTCCAGCGCCTGCCGCCACAGCCCGCCGTCCAGCCCGATGGTGACCATGCCGCCCACCGGAAACCAGCCCAGCTTCACCGAGAACATGATGATCAGCATGATTCCCAGCCAGAAGCTCGGTGCGGCAAAGCACAGCACGGCGAAGGCGGACACGGCGCTGTCCCACCATGTGTTGACCTTGACGGCCGACACGATGCCGGCCGCCACGCCCACCAGCACGGCGATAGCGATGCTGGCCAGCATCAGCACCAGCGTGGCGGGCAGGTGCGCCAGGATGACGTCCAGCACCGGCAGGTTATGCCGGTAGGAATAGCCCAGGTCCAGCTGCGCGACCGACCCGATGTACTTGAGCAACTGCACTGCCGGTGGCTGGTCCAGCCCGTAGGTCACGCGCAGGCGCTCGATCAGCGCCGGGTCGGTGACCTGCTGCTCGGCCGTCATGACGTCCAGGAAGGTCCCCGGCACGGACTGGATCAGGGCAAAATTCAGGACCACCACGCCCAGCAGCAGCGGGATGGCCTGAAGCAGCCGGCGCGAGATCAGGCGCAGAGCCATGTCGTCCTCAGGCCTGCAGCCAGACGTCGGCCAGCGTTTCGCCCTGGACGTTGGCGCCGGTCGTGAAGTTGCGCACGTTCCTGCCGGCCAGGGTGAACGACTGGATTTCCACCAGCGGCACGATCGGCACATCGGTGGACGCCAGGCGGGCGAACTGCGCGGCCAGATTGCGGCGGGCCTCCGGGTCGGTTTCGACGGCCAGCTTGCCGACGATGCCATCCATCTCCGAACTGGAATAGCCCGTGGCATTGCGGAACGCGGCGCCTTTGACGATGCCGTCGGTCGTGAAGAACTGCGTCACGGTGGGCACCAGCTCCAGCGGCGACGTGAAGTTGGACACCGCGATGTCGTAGTCGTATTCGCCATAGATGCGTTTGAGCGCGGTAGCGCGGTCCACGGAATCGAGCTTCACGGCGATGCCCACGTCTTCCAGCGCCTGCTTCAGGTACTGGCCGAGCTTGGCGTTTTCCTCGAACCAGGCCGCGGCCAGCAGGTTGACGGTGAAGCGCTTGCCGTCCTTGACCGGCAAGCCTGCCGCGTCCAGCAGGGCGGCCGCCTTCTTCGGATCGAAGGCATAGCGCGGCACGTCCTCGGTGAAGAACAGCGGATTGCTGCTGAAGATGGGCGCAATCGCAGGCTTGCCGCGGCCGTAGTAGATGGTGTCGACGATGAACTGGCGGTCGATGGCGTGCAGGATGGCCTGGCGGACCTCGCGGCGGTTGACGATGTCGCGCCGCTGGTTGAACTCGACGGTGACCGTCCACGCGGTGTTCTGGTAGCCGCGCGTGTCCACGACGACCTTGCCGGTCTTGACCAGCCGGTCGATGTCGCGCGCGGGCACGGGGTTGGAATAGGCCAGGCCCAGCTCGCCGGTTTCCAGCGCCGCGCCGCGCGAGGCGGGGTCCGCCCACCAGCGGATCACCAGCTTGTCCAGGTTCGGCTGCGTGGCGTTCCAGTACTTGTCGTTGCGCAGGTACTCGACATGGCTGCCGCGCACCCACTTGCCGTACTTCCACGGCCCGGTGCCCACCGGCGTGTTGTTCAGCGGGTTGGTGATGAGGTCCTTGCCGTCGTACAGGTGCTTGGGCACCAGCAGCTGATACTGGCCAGACAGGGTGGACTTCAGGAAGAACTCGGGCACCGGGGCGTTGAAGGTCAGCACGACCGTGTGCGGATCCGGCGCCGAGGCTTCTGTCAGGGACTTGAGCGCGATGCCGGCGGAAATGGGCTTCCAGTGCTGCAGCACGTTGTAGACCACGTCGGCCGACGTGAAAGGCGCACCGTCGTGCCAGGTGACGTTTTCGCGCAGCTTGATCGTGTAGCTGCGAAAGTCCGCGGACGGCGTGACCGACAGGGCCAATGCGGGCTGGAACTTCAGGTCGGCGTCCAGCTTGAGCAGGCGTTCCAGGATCTTGGTGGACGTCTGAAACGGGCTGGAACCGCCGCCGCCCGGTACGAACAGGGCTTGTGGCTCCAGGCCGCCCCACGTGGCGACGAGCGTGCCGCCGCGGCGGGCGGGGCCGGCGTCGGACCCGGGGCGGTCCGTGGCAGCGAGCAGCGTGCGCGGCGCGACGCCCAGGCCGGCCGCAGCCAGACCGCCGGCGGCGGAGCGGGTCAGAAAGGCGCGCCGTCCGGCGCGGGTTGCTTGTGTCATGACGGAAGTCCTTGTCTTGAGCGCGCGGCTCAGCCCTGGCTGAGCGTGGCGTAGGTGGCGCGGCCGATGGCCACCAGCGCGCCCTGATCGTTGTAGAGGTCGACGTCGGCCACACCCACGCTGCGGCCGTTGCGGCGCACGCGTGCCACCGCGGTCAGCGAGGTATTGATGGCAGGGCGCAGATAGTCGACGCGAAAGTTGATGGTGGGCAGGCCGCGTCCAAGCAGCATGCCGACGGCAAAGTCGCCGACCGTGTCGATCACGGCGGCCAGCGGGCCGCCATGCCATTGGCCGCTCTGCGCGCCGCGTTCGAACTCTGGACGGAAGGGGGCGACCACGGTCAGTTCACCCTGTTCGTGGTTGACATTGCGTACCGACAGGTCCAGCCACGCAATGAAGGGCGATCCGTCGAACTTGGCCTGGATATCCACGGCGTTCAGCTGCGCGCTCATGACGCCACCAGCACTTTGCCAACGATCTTGCGATCTTCCAGCGAGGCCAGCGCCTCGGCGCCTTGTTCCAGCGGCCACACGCGGTCCACTTCGACGCGCAGACGGCCATCGCGCACCAGCGCCAGCAGCTCGTGCAGGTCCTCGCGGTCCCACCCGTTGGAGCCGCGGATCTGCAGCTCGAACGTCCAGATGTAGCGCAGGTCTTCCTTGGGATCGAAGCCCGCCGTCGCGCCGCAGGTCAGGAGGCGTCCGCCCAGGCGCAGGCAGCGCAGGGACTTCACCCACGTGTCGCCGCCCGTGAAGTTCACCACCACGTCCACGCCGCCCGGCTTGCCGCCGCGCCGGCGCGAGGGCTTGCCGAAGCGTTCCTGCACGGCCTTCAGGAAGTCTTCCTCGGTGTACAGGATGATGTGGTCGGCGCCCAGCGCGCGCAGCGCCTCGCCTTTCTCCGGCGTGCCGGCGCAGGCGATGACTTCGGCGCCCGCCAGCTTGGCGAGCTGCACCGCGCACACGCCCACGCCGCCGCTGGCGCCCAAAATCAGGACCTTCTCGCCGGCCTGCACCTGGCCGATACGGTTCATCATGCGCAGCGCGGTGCCATAGGCCACCGGCAGCGCCGCGGCCTGCTCGAAGCTGACTTCGTCGGGCAGGCGCAGGAGCTGGTGCGCGGGCACGCGGCACAGCTCGGCCAGTCCGCCGTGGATGGTCTCGCCGACCAGTCCGCCATCCACGCGGTCGATCGGGTCGACCAGCACGCGGTCGCCGGCCTTCCAGTCGTGCACGTTCTCGCCGGTCTTCACGATCTCGCCGGCCACGTCCAGGCCAATGATGACGGGGAAGGGCAGCTTGATGCCGGGCATGCCGCGGCGGGTGAAGACGTCGTGGTAGTTCAGGGACGAAGCCTTGACGCGGATCACCACGTCATCGGGGCCGGCCACGGGATCGGGGAAGTTGGTTTCCAGGCGCAGCTTTTCGTTGCCGCCGTGCTCACGCAAAACAATCGCTTTCATGAATGCCAGATAAAAGGGGATTTAGAGAAAGGAAGTCACCAGCCCGCGACGCCGTCGATGGCCTGGCGGGTGATGTGCAGGCCATGCGAGACGACGCTGCGCCGCCACACGCTGGATACCGGTACAAACGCGTCCACCAGGTCCGCGCGCAGTTGCGCATCGCGGGCGGCATCGGGCGTCTGCGGCGCCTTGAAGCGCAGCCATTGGTCCAGCCGCAGCGCGGGCCGCATCTGCAGACCGCGCGTGCCGAATTCGACGACCGCGCCGGCCAACGGACGATCGCCCAGGGCCTGCTGCACGCCGCGGAACACCAGGCCCTGATAGTCGGGGCGTGCCAGGCCGTGCGGGCGCTGGTCGCGCACGCGTTCAGTACCCCACCAGCGCGCGGCCTGCGTTTGCTCGGCGCTGTCTTCGTCGTTGAAGCACAGGAAGAAGGGCTCGCCGTATTCGCCGATGCCGGTGTGCCAGTCGATGAACGCGACACGCTCGCTGGCCGCCAGGTGCTCGTCCACAATGCGCCGCAGCGTGCGGTTGGACCATTCCGGCCCCTGGCCGCCGTAGACGAGGCCGTCCGGATGCGTGTACTGGCCGCTGGCCGTCACGTTGAACAGGGTATCCGCGCCATGTGTGGCCTTGAACGTGTCCAGCGCCTGCGCGGCGGCCTCGTGCGTGGCCTCGGTCCATTGCGCCGGAATCAGGTGGGGATGCAGCGTCGCGTAATGCGGATTGGCGGGATAGGGCCGCGTGTGGTCGACGAAGTTGCGATTCAGGTCGACGTTGTTTTCGGTGGTGCGGGTGTCGTGGGCGTAGCCGTACGGGTTCAGCGCGTGCACCAGGACGACGTTCACGTCGTCGGGCAGGAGCTTCGCGCCGTCGGCGGCCAGCCATGCGCGCTGCACCGCGGACCCGGCCGCGCCTTCCAGCCCGTGGGTGCCGCTGATCGCGAGGTGCGTGCGCGGGGCATCGCGGCGGCCCAGGATCGCGACGTCCACGCTCAACGCGTCGCCCTGCGGGTCCTTGAGCGTGGGGTGTTCATAGCGGAACAGCGCGGCCCCGCGCGCGGCCGCGTCGTCGACGAAAGCCTGCCGCGCGGACGAATAGTCGTTGGCAAAGCAGTTCCAGTAATCGGGCAGGGGCTGGCTCATCTCACGCCTCCTGCACGAAGACCTGCAACGCGCCGCCGGCGTCGTCCGGCGCCACGACCAGTTCGCCGCGTGCGTTGGCGCGGTACGTCACCTGGTTGGCGTCGAACAGCGCGCGTGTCTTGTCCAGATCCCGAACGCCGATCACGGAGCCCGCGAACCATCCGCCCTGCGACGCGGCGGGCAGGCCAGTGGGCACGCGAACCTGCGGATAGCGCTGCTCGAACGCGGCCGGCGCAAGAAAGTCGATGCGCAGGCTGCCGCGCCGCACCTGCAGACCGCTGTCGGGCAGCTCGCTGGTCGCGATGGCGCCGAAGACGCGCTCGTATCCTGCGCGCAGCGAACGGGGCTCGGGATGCACGACGATCAAGGACTCGATGCGGCGCGCGCCGTTGGCGTGGTCCTGCCATTCGGGGCGGTAAACCAGATGGCGCGTCAGATGGCCGCAGGTGAAGAAGTCGGGCACGCCAAGCAGGCCAGCGGGAAACTGAGTGTTGTTCCAGGCCGCGTCTTCGCTGCCCTCAGGCAGATGCACTGGGCGGCCGCCGCTGATGGGCGGTTCGGCATCGATGCCCAACTTAGCCAGTTCCGCGTGCACGGCCCTGCTGTCTGTGGTCTGCAAGGCAGTGGCCACCGGGCCTTCGTACGCATCGTCAAACCCGCCGAAGCGCGACTGCGCCTTGAGTTCTTCGGGGAACGTCAGCAGTTCAAGATAGTTGGCATCCAGAATGATCGTCTGGTTGCGCGTGCCGCGATGGTGCCGGCCCTGCGGGGCCAGGCTGAAACCCAGCTTGACGTAGCGGTCGGTCGCCGCCTGCAGGTCGTTGACCCGGATGATGTAGTGGTCCAGGCCCGTGACTGAAGGAAGGGACATCGGTATTCCTGTATGCGCTTAGAGAAAGACGCAGTCTGGCCGATGCGCCGTCGCGCTAGAACGATTGAATTCTCATGTCGATATCTGATTTCTGATTCGGCGCCCCTGGGCCGCAGCGGGGCTGCAGCGGCATATTCAAATCACTAATACGCATTCCGGGGGGATGCGGGGCGGCAGCGCCGCGTTCTGGTTCTTTCGGCCGCTTGTTGCGGAGACGCCAAGCAATCCCCAAAAGAAAAAGCCGCCTTGCAGGAAGGCGGCTTGAAGCACTGCTTGGCGGTTTTTCAGCGCGTCAATGCAGGATCTGGCTCAGGAACAGCTTCGTCCGTTCGCTCTGCGGATGATCAAAGAAATCGTCCGGATTGTTTTCCTCGATGATCTCGCCGCGGTCCATGAAGATCACGCGATTCGCCACCTTGCGCGCAAAACCCATTTCGTGGGTCACGCAGATCATCGTCATGCCGCTTTCCTGCGCCAGCGTCACCATCACGTCCAGCACTTCCTTGACCATTTCCGGGTCCAGCGCCGACGTGGGCTCGTCGAACAGCATGACCTTCGGGTTCATGCACAGCGACCGCGCGATCGCTACGCGCTGCTGCTGCCCGCCGGACAACTGGCCGGGGAATTTGGCGGCCTGATCGGGAATGCGGACGCGCTCCAGGTACTTCATGGCCGTGGCCTCAGCCTGGGCGCGCGACTGCTTCAACACCCACATCGGGCCCAGTGTCAGGTTTTCCAGCACCGTCAGGTGCGGGAACAGATTGAAGTGCTGGAACACCATGCCGACTTCGCGGCGGATGGTCTCGATGTGCTTGAGGTCGCTGGTCAGCTCGGTGCCGTCGACGATGATCTGGCCCTTCTGGTGTTCCTCCAGCCGGTTGATGCAGCGGATCATCGTGGACTTGCCCGAGCCCGACGGGCCGCACACCACAATGCGCTCGCCCTGAGCGACGTTCAGATTGATGTTGCGCAGCACGTGGAACTGGCCGTACCACTTGTTCACGTCCTGCAGACGAATGATGGCATCGGACATGCCTGTTCTCCTTCGGGTTTACCGGGCGTGCCCGGTGGCCAGGCGCTGCTCGAGCGCGCGGCTGTATTTGGACATGGAATAGCAGAAGACGAAGTAGATCAGCGAGATGAAGAGATAGGCCTCCACCCCGAAACCTCGCCATGCCGCGTCGGACAGAGCCGCCTTGGCCGCCAGCGTCAGATCGAAGATGCCGATGATCACGACCAGCGACGTGTCCTTGAACAGGCTGATGAAGATGCCCACTAGCGGCGGAATCACGATCTTGAGCGCCTGCGGCAGGATGATCTTGCGCATCTGCTGCCAGTAGTTCAGGCCCAGCGAATCCGCGCCTTCATACTGACCCTTCGGAATCGCCTGCAGGCCGCCGCGCACCGTTTCCGCGATATACGCCGCGGCAAACATGATGATCGCGATCTGCGCGCGCAGCAGCTTGTCGATGGTGAAGCCTTCCGGCAGGAACAGCGGCAGCATGACCGACGACATGAACAGCAGGCTGATGAGCGGCACGCCACGGATCAGCTCGATGTACACGACGCACAGGGCCTTGATGGCCGGCATTCTCGAGCGGCGTCCCAGCGCCAGCAGCACGCCGATCGGAAACGCGAAGGCAATGCCGAAGGTCGCCAGGATCAGCGTCAGCGGCAGGCCGCCCCAACGGGCGTTCTCGACGTAGGTCAGGCCCAACACGCCGCCCCACATCAGGACGGACACGGCCGCCAGTCCCAGCGTCCAGATGAGCGCCAGCTTGCCGTTCCAGAAACGGCGCATGCCGCTGGCCACGATCACCGCGATCAGGATGCCGGTGGCGATCAGCGGACGCCATTGCTCGTCGAACGGATAGGTGCCGAACAGGATGAGCCGGTGCTTTTCAACGATGAACGCCCAGCAGGCGCCGCCCGCGGCGCGGCATTCCTGCGCGTTGGTGGCGTCAAAGCTCGCCTTGATGAAGGCCCATTCCACCAGCGCCGGCACGGCCATCAAGAGGCACCATGCCAGCAGCACGGTGATCAGGATGTTGAGCGGCGAGGAGAACAGGCGCGACCGCATCCAGGCCCAGGCGCCGGTTTGCGCGCCGGGCGGAGCGACATTGGCGCTCAGGGTTTGCGTAGTGCTGCTCATCTCAACGCTCCACCAGCGCGATGCGCTTGTTGTACCAGTTCATGAATATCGAGATCGACAGGCTGACCGTGAGATAGGCGGCCATGATGATGAGGATGCCCTCGATGGCCTGGCCCGTCTGGTTCAGCGTGGTGTTCACCACCGACACGATGTCCGGATAACCGATGGCCACCGCCAGCGAGCTGTTCTTCAGCAGGTTCAGGTATTGGCTGGTCATCGGCGGGATGATGACGCGCAACGCCTGCGGCAGGATCACCAGGCGCAGCACCAGCCGGCGCGGCAGACCCAGCGAACCGGCGGCTTCCCACTGGCCGTTGTTGACGGCCTGGATGCCCGAGCGCACGACTTCGGCGATGAAGGCCGAGGTGTAGACAGTCAAGCCCAGGAAGAGGGCGACGAACTCCGGTGACAGCGTCAGGCCGCCGACGAAGTTAAAGCCCTTGAGTGCCGGCATGTCCAGCGTCAGCGATGCGCCGCTGGCGAGCCAACCGATGACCGGGAAGGCGACCAGCAGGCCGATGGCCGTGCGTCCCAGCTTGAACGGCTGTCCCGTGGCTTCCTGGCGCTTGGTGGCCCAATGACCCACGGCGATGATCGCCAGGATGGCCAGCCCCAGTCCGCATAGCACCCAGTCCAGCGATGCGCCTTCCAGCCCCGGCACCTTGAGGCCGCGGTTGGAGATGAAGACGCCCGGCAGCGGGTTATGCGCCTGGCGCGGGCCCGGCATGTTCTCGGTGATCAGCGCATACCAGAAGAACAACTGCAGCAGCAGCGGCACGTTGCGCATCACCTCGACGTACACCGAGGTGATCTTGTTGACCAGCCAGTTCTTGGACAGGCGGCCAATGCCGATGAAGACGCCCAGGACGGTCGCGGCGATCAGCGCCAGCAGGCCCACGCGCAGCGTGTTCAGGATGCCGGCGAAGATGGCGCGTCCGTAGGTGTCGGCGGGCGTGTAGGCGATGACGGATTCGCCGATGGCAAAGCCGGCCTCGCGGTTGAGAAAGCCGAAACCCGTCGCGATGTTGCGCAACGACAGGTTGTGCAGCGTGTTGTGGACCAGGAACCAGACGGCGGCCCCGACGAGCGCCAGGGCCAGCGCCTGGTACACCAGCGCCCGCGTGGCCGGATCGTTCCAGGAAACCCGGCGCGGCGGCCGCTGCACCGGGTGTTGAGCGGTGTGCTGCGCCACGGTTCAGCCCGCCATGAGGGCGCTGACCGCGACGGCCAGACGGTCCATGCCTTGCTCGATGACCTCGGTGGAGGTCGCGAACGAGAAGCGCACGTACGGCGACAGGCCATACGAACCGCCGTCGATCACGGCCACGCCCGCTTCGCGCAGGAAGAACAGGCTCACGTCCAGGTCCGTCTTCAACTCGCCGTCGGGACCCTTCTTGCCGATCAGGCCCTGCACGTTGGCATACACATAGAACGCGCCGTCCGGCATGGCGCACGAGATGCCGGGGATGGCGTTCAGGCGGCTCACGATGAGGTCGCGGCGCTTCTTGAAGATCCCGACCATTTCCGTAACGCTGGACTGGTCGCCTTCCAGGGCTGCCTGCGCCGCCGCTTGCGAGATCGCGCTGGGGCACGAGGTGCTTTGCGACATCACGGTGCTCATGGCCTTGATCAAATCGGCAGGGCCGGCGCCGTAGCCGACGCGCCAGCCGGTCATGGCGTAGGACTTGGACATGCCGTTGACGATCAGCGTGCGCTCAACCAGCCTGGGTTCGACCTGCACGGGCGAGGCGTGGGCCTGGCCGCTGTACGTGAAGGGCGCGTAAATCTCGTCGCTCAGAATCCACACGTGCGGATGGCGCAGCAGCACGTCGGTCAGCGCGCGCAGCTCGGTGGCGCTGTAGACGGCGCCGCTGGGGTTGCTGGGCGAATTCAGGATCAGCCAGCGCGTGCGCGGCGTGATGGCCGCTTCCAGCGTGGCGGCGTCCAGCTTGAAGCCTTGCGACTCGGGGCCGGTGACGACGACAGGCTTGCCTTCGCCCAGCAGCACCATGTCCGGATAGGAAACCCAGTACGGCGCGCAAACGATCACTTCGTCACCCGGCTCCAGGCTGGCGGTCAGCGCGGCGGCGATGATCTGCTTGGCGCCGGCGCCCACGGTGATCTGGTCCATGCCGTAGCGCACGCCCACGGTCTGTTCGAGGCTGTTGGCGATCGCTTTGCGCAGACCCACGGTGCCGTTCGGGCTGGTGTAGCGGATGTCGCCGCCCGCGATGGCTTCCTGGCCGGCGCGCGCGATGTGCGCGGGCGTGGGCATGTCGGGCTCGCCCAGCGTGTAGTCGGCGATCTCGCGGCCCTGGCGGCGGAGTTCGTCCACGACGATCTTGGCGGCCATGCTGGGCGAGGGTTTGATCTGTTTGAGACGGGCGTTGACGATGCTGTTCATGGTGTTGCTGCGTAAAGAGTGTTCTGGCGCGGGCGTGCCCGCAGGCCGGGGAAATGAAGCGCGGCCCCGCACAGGGCGGAGCCGCGGGAGCGATGCTTAGCGCACCGGCCAGCCGTACATCAGGCCGCCTTGCGTCCACAGCTTGTTCAGGCCGCGGTCCAGCTTCAGCGGGCTGTCCTTGCCCATGGCGCGGTCATAGCTTTCGCCGTAATTGCCGACTTGCTTGATGATGTTGTAGGCCCACTTGTCGTCCAGGCCCAGGTTCTTGCCCATGCCCGGCGTCACGCCCAGGATGCGCTGGACGTTCGGGTTGGTGCTCTTCAACATTTCATCGACGTTCTTGGACGTGATGCCGTATTCCTCGGCTTCCAGCATCGCGTTCAGCGACCAGCGCACGACGTTGAACCACTGCTCGTCGCCTTGGCGGACCATGGGGCCGAGCGGTTCCTTGGACAGGTTCTCGGTCAGGATTTCCCAGTCGTCGGGCTTGGCCAGGCGCGTGCGCATGTTGGCGGCGGTATTGGACTTGTCGTTGGTGTAGGCGTCGCAGCGGCCCGATTCCAGCAGACGGAAGTTTTCGTCGTAGTTCTCGACCAGCACGGGCTTGAACGTCAGACCGCGGCTGCGGAAGTAGTCGGCCAGGTTCAGTTCGGTGGTGGTGCCGGGCTGCACGCAGATGGTGGCGCCGTCCAGTTCCTTCACGCTCTTGACGTTCATCGCCTTCTTCACGATCAGGCCCTGGGCGTCATAGAAGTTCACGCCCACGCCGATCAGGCCCAGCGTGGTGTCGCGGGTCAGGGTCTGCGTGGTGTTGCGCGACAGCATGTCGATCTCGCCGGATTGCAGCGCCGTGAACTTCGCCTGCGCGGTCAGCACGTTGCCCTTGACCTTGGAGGCATCGCCAAACATTGCGGCCGCGACGGCGCGGCACATGTCCACGTCCAGGCCGGTCCATTCGCCCTTGCTGTCGAGCACCGAGAAACCGGGAATGCCTGCAAAGCCGCACTGCAGGAAGCCCTTTTTCTTGACGGCGTCAAACGTCACGCCGGCCTGTGCGCCAGACGCGACGCACAGCAGGGTTGCCGCAACGGCGGAGCTCAGAAACTTGCGCATGGAGATTTCTCCTGGGGATCGAAAGTGATTGAAAAGCGGTGGGGTCGAAAACGGCCAAGCGTGCGGGGTCCGCCCCGGCAAGCCGGGGAGGGTGCGTCGCGCATTCGGACGGGGTACGGGAATTGGGGGGAAAAGCGCCGGCTCGTGGCCGGTCAGGCGGTGCGCCGGTGAATGCGCGTGGCGTAGGGGTGGTACGTACTGCGGAGGGTAAGAATGGGGCTCATCGGCGGCACTGGTACGGCAGGTCTTACGGATCGCGGAAGACGCAGGCAGTACTGAAGCCGCGTCGTATTACGTTATGCAATAAGACGTATGATGGCAGCCGTCATACAAGTAAACAAGTAAGGGGATTCCCGTAATTGGCATTACGGGAGGGCACGCGAGCGTGGCTTAAATCGCGGGGGGATGGGACAGCAGCTTGCGGTACCGCGCGATGCTGTCGCCCAGGTGGCGGGCCATGGCGGCGCGCGCGGCGCCGGGGTCGCGGCGCATGATGGCCGTCAGGATCGCTTCGTGTTCACGTACGTTGCGGATTTCGTACGTTTCCAGTTCTTCGGGCGTCTTGCCGCCGTGCTTGATGTTCAGATCGAGCATGACGTCGCGCACCGCCGCCTTCAGCAGGGCCGGAAAATGCGGGTTGTTCGACGCTCGGGCGATCGACAGGTGGAATTCATAATCGGCCTTGACGGCGGCTTCCATGTCGCGCGTAGCGCGGTTGAAGGCGTCGAAGGCTTCGACGATGCCGCTCAGATCCGCCGCGCTGCGGCGCTCTGCCGCCAGTCCACAGGCTTCCACCTCAAGGCCCGCGCGCAATTCCATGATGTGCAGCGCCCAACGTGGATCCGTGGCGGGTTCGACGACAAAATCGATGGGCTTTTCGCGGTCTTCGGTCACGAAAACACCGATGCCGGGCTTGCTGACCAGGCGGCCGCTCAGGCGCATGGAAGCCACGGCTTCGCGGATGACGGTGCGGCTGACCTCGAATTCGTCGCACAGCGCGTGCTCGGAGGGCAGCTTGTCGCCGGCGCGGTACTGGCGCCCATCAAGGCGCTTGGTCAGTTCCTCGATAACGAAATCGGTCAGGCGCGAGCGGGGTGGCCGGGCGGGAGTTTGCATTGTCTCTCTTATAGGGAAAATCGCTGCGGGCGAGGCTGGCGGCCTGGCGCGCAGCCGCAAGTGTACGCGTTCCTCTGATGCCCCACGGGTGTCCGGCCCGATGGGTTCGGCCGCGCCCATAGCACGCGACCGCAAGGATGCACTGGGGCCATATGACAACATACGGGGCGAAATCCGCCAACTTTTCTTTGCATCAAGAAGCAAAACGCCCTCCAGGGGAGGGCGTTCTGGCGGCTAGTCACGCACGGTCAAGTGCGGACGGTTTATTCGGCGCCGGACTTCTTGATCAGCGCGTGCAGCATTTCCATTTCTTCGCCGGTCAGGTCGGTCAGCGGTGCGCGCACCGGGCCCGCGTCGTGGCCGACCAGCTTGGCGCCGGCCTTGACGATGCTGACGGCGTAGCCGGCCTTGCGGTTGCGGATTTCCAGGTACGGCAGGAAGAAATCGTCC
>NZ_DGMA01000018.1:0-361 GCF_002388205.1 Achromobacter sp. UBA4530
CCGCCCCAGCGGATCGCCCACGTCATCTTCTCCACTTCCTCGCCGATCCCCGAGCTGACCGCGGAATTGCCGATGTTCGCGTTGATCTTCACCAGGAAATTGCGGCCGATTGCCATCGGTTCCACTTCCGGGTGATTGATGTTGGCCGGGATGATCGCCCGGCCGCGTGCCACTTCCGCGCGCACGAATTCCGGCGTGATCGCGGCTGGAATCGAGGCGCCGAACGATTGGCCCGGATGCTGGCGCAGCAGGCGCTTGACCATCTTCTCGCCGTCGGGACCGCTGTCGCGCAGCGTCTGCAGGTAGTGTTCACGGCGCAGGCTTTCGCGGATCGCCACGTATTCCATTTCCGGCGTGATGA
>NZ_DGMA01000018.1:461-1618 GCF_002388205.1 Achromobacter sp. UBA4530
TTCCGGCGTGATGATGCCGCGGCGCGCGTAGTGCATCTGCGACACGTTCGCGCCTGACTTTGCGCGGCGCGGCGGGCGCTGCAGGTCAAAGCGCATCGCTGTCAGCTTGGGATCGGTCAGACGCGACTTGCCGTAGTCGCTGGTGGGACCGGACAGCAGCTCCGTATCGCCGCGCTCCTCGATCCAGGCGCGGCGCAGTTCCGGCAGGCCGCGGCGGATATCGATCTTGGCCTCGGGGTCCGTGTAGGGGCCGCTACAGTCGTACACCGTCAGCGGCGGGTTCTTCTCGCCGCCGAACATCGTCGGCGTGTCGTCCTGTTCGATTTCCCGGAAGGGTACGCGGATGTCGGGGCGCGAGCCCACTTCATACACGCGGCGGGATTTGGGCAGCGGTGCGACGGCCGCCGCGTCGACTTCGGCGGTAGCGGCCAGGAATTTGGGATTGGCGTTCATGGAAAGCTCCAAGCGAGTGGTTGGAGCCGATCGGGATGGACTCCCGTCCAGGCGTGCGAAGACGCGCGGCGGGAATACGCTCCCAGCATCGGCATTATCCGTACTGGTACGAAGGGACTCTCTCAACACGTCGCCGCCCTGAAGCGGGACGAGTACCCCTGCGTGAACGCGAAGTATAGAGCCAAGCGGACTCGGCGCCTTCATCAATCTCTTGGGAATGCCGCAAGCCGCGTAAATAGGGCTTTTCAAGCAGGCTGGTATTACTGCTTTACATTTGGATTCAGTCTAGGCAGACACCGTCATGCAGGTTCGGTACACTTTTTTCCACCCGCCGCGTGTACAGTCTTAGAGTCTTACCGTTCGGCATCAGCCCACTTAAGAAGGAATCGAGCATGCAACTGAACCTACGCACTTTGGCGCCCGCCCTCGTTGTCGTGACATTGGCGCTAGCGGGTTGCAAGACCGCCCCGACTAAGACGTCCGACGCCGCGACCACGCCTCAGGCGGGCCAGCAATCCGCCACGCCCGCGACCGCCGCGCGCGTGGATTTCTATCTCGCCAAGCGTGAACCCGGCGCCGGCCTGCGTGAAGTCAGCCTCCCGGACGGCAAGCTCTATCTGCAGGAAACGCCCGTCCTCACGCGCGCCGACCTGACCGATGCCGCCGCACTGGTGGACCGCCAAGGCCAGAACTTTGTTGGCCTG
>NZ_DGMA01000018.1:1790-2879 GCF_002388205.1 Achromobacter sp. UBA4530
GTTTCTCTGAAGCCGGCACGCGCAAGCTCACCACCGTCAGCACGGCCAACGTCGGCAGCGTCCTGGCTCTGGTGATCGATCAGGAACTGGTTGCCGCGCCGCTGATCGGCGAACCGCTCAACCGCGGCGTGCTGGCATTCGGCGTGCCTTCGGCTCAAGCCGCTTCCGAGATCGCCGCCCGCATCCGTGGCGACGCCGCTCCCGCGGCAGGTGGCACGGCCCCCGCGCCGGCGCCCGCCGCCAAGCCCTGATTCAGGGCGCGCAAAAAAACCGGCTCATGTAGCCGGTTTTTTTTGCGCCGCGTTTTTGTCCGGAAGGGGCGGCGCATGTATCGCGGGCGTCCAACAAGAGCGGGATGAATGGTTCCGCGTGGACGACCGCCCGCCTGTATCGCAATCAGCCGATCTTGCGGCCGCGCGGCTTGATGCCGCGGCGAAGCAATGTGGTTTCGATGAAGGTCTGGGTCAACGCTTCGAGCAATGCCCGTTCGTCAGCCGTCAGCGACTCGAATTGCGAGGGCGAAATGTTGGGATAGGGCCAAGGCGCCTGCGGGCGGGGCCGGCCGCCAGGGCGCGGCGCGGCGTCGGACACGCCTGATACTGGCAAGGTATTGCTCAGGTCGTAGGCTTCCAGGGGAAGTTCCATGGGACCCTTGCCGGTCTCCAGCCATTCGACTTCGATCTTCAACACCTGCGCCAGCTTGCGCGCGGATCGGCTCGAATGCCGCAGACCACTTTCGTAGCTGCCGATAGCACTTTGGGAGATGCGCACCAAACGGGCGAGCGCCTTCTGCGTGTGGCCACGAAGAAGACGCGCATGCTTCAGTCGGTCTGAGAATGTTTTCACAGGGCGATTGAAGCTTGCAGGTCTGTCACGTTGGTGGATATAAGTAACACTAGGGTGATAACTTCTGAGGCGGTCGCATGTGGGAGCGGGGCAGCGTGTTCATCGTGCCATCTGAGAATGTGGCGGGGTGGCGTCTTGCCGCCGTGCTGCGCCAGTTTCAATGGGAGACCCGCGTCTTCGCATCGGTGGACGCGCTGCAGGAACACCTGCCTGACCAGGCGCCGGATCTGCTTGCGCTGCAGG
>NZ_DGMA01000040.1:0-23279 GCF_002388205.1 Achromobacter sp. UBA4530
CGCAGCAGCACCGCCAGCGCCAGATAGATGCCGGTCGTCACGAGATACACCTCGAACGCCCGGAAGTTGCGCGACTGAATAAAGTTCGCGGCAAACGTCAGGTCCTCGGCCGCGATCTGCGAGCACACCGCCGACCCCAGCATCACGATCACGATCTGCGACGACAGCGCCGGCCAGATCCGCATCAGCGCAGGCATCAGCACGATGTGCCGGAACACCTGTAGCCGCGACAGCGCAAGGCTCGCGCCCGCTTCATACTGCCCGCGCGGCGTGGCGTCGATGCCGGCGCGGATGATCTCGGTGCTGTAGGCGCCCAGGTTCAATGCCATCGCCAGGCACGCCGCCTGCATCTCGCCAAGCTGGATGCCCAGCGACGGCAGGCCAAAGAACACAAAAAACAGCTGGATCAGAAACGGCGTGTTCCGGATCAGCTCGACATACGCGGTGACCGGCGCGCGCAGCCACGCCGGCCCCTGCGTGCGCACCCACGCGCACGCGATGCCGATCGCCACGCCCGCCACCGCGCCGAACGCAATCAGTTCGATCGTCACGCCGATGCCCTTGAGCAGCACCGGCGTGTACTCGAACACCGAGGCGAAGTCGTACTGGTAAGCCATGACGGCCGCCGCTCAGGCTACAGATCCTTGGGCAATGCGGCGCCCAGCCATTTCTGCGAAATCGCCGACAGCGAGCCGTCCTGCTTGGCGGCCGCCAGAATGTCGTTCACGCGGGCGCGCAGCTTCGGTTCGTCCTTGTTCAGGCCGATGTAGCACGGCGAGTTCTTGATCAGGAATTTCGTTTCGGGCTTCTTGGGCGGGTTGCGCGCCAGGATCGCCGCGGCCACCACGTTGCCCGTCGCAATCATCGGCACCTGTCCCGACAGAAAGGCGGTGATCGTGCCGTTGTTGTCCTCATACCGCTTGACCGTGGCGGACTCGGGCGCAATCTTGGTCAGCTCGATGTCCTCCACCGCGCCGCGCGTCACGCCGATGGTCTTGCCGGCCAAATCCGCGGCGGACGACACCTTCAGGTCCGCCGGGCCGAACACGCCGTTGAAGAACGGCGCGTAGGCGTCAGAGAAGTCGATAGCCTTCTCGCGCTCGGCATTCTTGCCCATGCTGGAGATCACCAGATCCACCTTCTTGGTCTGCAGATATGGCACGCGGTTGGCGCTGGTGACCGGCACCAGTTCCAGCTTCACGCCCAACTGTTTGGCGATGAGCTGGGCCGTGTCGATGTCATAGCCCAGCGGCTTCATGTCCGAGCCCACCGATCCGAACGGCGGAAAGTCCTGCGGCACGGCGATCTTGATGACGCCCGCCTTGACGATATCGTCCAGCGCGTCGGCGTGCGACACAGGGGCGGCCAGCAGGGTGGCGGCGGCGCAAAGGGACAGCAACAGGGATCTGCGTTTCATGAGGAACTCTCCAGGGCCCGCACTGCCCGGCCGGGTCAATGCGTTGCACACCAAGTCGGTATACAAAGAGAGTCAAAGCAAAGTCCGTGCCACCCGTGTGTGCCGGGCGGCGACGGGCAAAGGTCGTGCAGACGCCCCGCGATGGTGCGGCGGATGCGCCGCGGGCGGGCGCGCAGGCACCGGTTTGGACGTTTGGCTTCAGGCGTCCACGTAGCCCGCCATCAACCCTTCGAACCACTCATGAAACACCGCCAGCCGCCGCGAGCGCTGGCGGCGGTGCGGATACAGCAGCGACACCGGCATGGACGCCGCGCGCGCGGCCGGCATCACCTCCACCAGCTCGCCCGCGGTCAGCAGATGCTGCACGTCGAACCGTGGAATCTGGATCAGGCCCAGCCCCGCCAGGCAGCAGGCGATATAGCTTTCAGCGTTGTTCACCACCACCCGGCTGCGTACCGGATCCTGACGCACGCCGCCATCGGGCGACACCGTTTCCCAGGGCAGTTCGCGCCCGGTCTTCGGCGACGCATAGCCCACCGCCCAATGTCCGCTGGCCAGATCTTCCGGCTGCATCGGCTCGCCGTGTTCGCGCAGGTAAGCCGGGCTGGCGCAATTGATCAGCGCAATGCTGCCCAACGGCCGCACGACCAGACTGCTGTCATGCAGCGCCCCGATGCGCACCGCGCAGTCCACGCCTTCCTGCACCAGATCGATGGCGCGGTCGGTGGAACTCAGCACCACTTGCAGCCGTGGATGCCGGCGCAGCAGGCCCGGCAACTGCGGCGCGATCAGCCGTCGCGCCACGCGGCTGGGCACGTCGATGCTCAATCGGCCGGACACCTCCCGCTCGCTGGCCTGGAACAACTGGTCGATGTCTTCCACTTCCGCCAGCAGCGGCAGCACCCGTTCCAGCAGTTGCTCGCCGTCCGCCGTCAACCGCACCTGCCGGGTCGTGCGATGCAGCAGCCGCACGCCAAGCTGGGTTTCCAGTTGCTGGATGGCGGCGGACACCGACGCGCGGGGCGCGTCCAGCGCGTGCGCCGCCTTGATGAAACTGCCCATCTCGGCAACCTGCGCAAATACGCGGTACTGGTCGAATCGGTCCATGAGCGGCCTGTGGCGATGCGGGGGGGGGGACGGTGCAACGGTAAGCGCGCGCCATCCCGATGCCGTGGGCGCGCGCAATGCATGAAAAGCATAGCCGCAATCTGGGGGCTGATCGGGATCCGATCCGGCGGTCTGATGGAGACCCGTTCCGAGAGCCTGATTGCCCGTTCGAGGGTGGCCTGCCCGGCCGGGCCCAGGCCGCGTCAGCCGCTGCGCCAGATCGCCACGGCAGCCAGCGCCGCCGGCACCAGAAACACGATCGCCAGAATCGGCAATTCCTCGCGCACGCTGTAGCCCGCGTGGGTCACGCCCACCCACATATTCACCAGCGCCACCACCAGCCAGACGGGAATGAACGCCTTGGCCGCCACCGCCAGCGCCGCCGCGTCGCCGCCCCACAGCTTGCCGAAGAGCAGAAACACGCCCAACAGCACCGCGCCGCCTCCGATCACCATCGCCATATGCATGCCGCTCTCCCTGGTCTGCCGCCTATTTGGTCGTGTAGCCGCCGTTGATAAGGATGGTCTGCCCCGTAATCCACCAACCGTCGCTGACCAGATGGCGGATGAACGGCACCACGTCCTCGATATCCGTCAGCCCCGTCTTGCTGAACGGCGACAGCGCCGCCGCGGTCTTGTGATACGCCACGGCATCATCGCCCTCGGCCGGATAGAAGAACGGCGTATCCATCGGCCCCGGCCCCACCGCCGTCACCGAAATCCCCCGCGCCCCAAACTCCTTGGCCGCCGCGCGCGTGTAATGCTCCACCGGCGCCTTCGTGCCCGCGTAGGCCGCATAGAACGGCGTGAAGGCGCCCAGCAACGACGTCACCAGCGTGCACACCTTGCCGTTGTCATTCACATGCCGGCCCGCCTCGCGCAGAAAGAAAAACGCCGTCTTGGAATTTACCGCCGTCATCTCGTCGTATTCGTCCTCGCTGATCTCGGTGAAGGGCTTCTTGAGCACCTTGCCCACCGTATTGATCGCGATATCCGGCCGGCCCACGGCCGCCACCGCATCGGCAAACAGCTTCTCCACCGCCGCCGCCGTCGTCAGGTCGCCCTGCAACGCCACGGCCTTGGCGCCCGCCGCCTGCACCGCCGCCACGGTCGCCTCGGCCTCGGCCTTCGACGCCGCACTGTTGTAATGGATCGCCACCGCGCGGGCGCCCTGCTCGGCCAGATCGCGCGCAATCAGCCCGCCCAGATTCTTCGCCCCGCCCGCAATGATCGCGACCTTGCCCTTGATCGAATGGTCCGCCATGGAAAATCTCCTTCAGGTGTCGATGGAGCTACGAGCTTAGGCAAGCGCCCGCGCCCGATAAACCACCTGAAGCTGGATGGATCATCCAGAAAAACCACCCAATCGCGGCGCGCGATCTGGGCGGTGTCCAGTAACCGGCAACAAAAAAGCCGCCCCTGATTCAGGGACGGCTTGCAGCGTCGTCAATCCAGGAACGCGCTCAATCCACCTGCGCGCCCGACTGCTTCACCGCCTTGCCCCACTTCTCGACCTCGGCCGCCATAAACGTCCCAGTCGCCTCAGGCGTCAACGGCATCGGTTCCGCGCCACGATCCCGGAAGAACTTCTGCATCTCCGGCGTATTCAACACCTGCCCGATCTGCTTGCTAAGCGCATTCGTAATCTCCGCAGGCGTGCCCTTAGGCGCCAACACCGCCGCCCAGCCGATCGCCTCAAATCCCGGATAGCCCGATTCCGCCACGGTCGGCACATTCGGCAACTGCGGCAACCGCTTGGCCGTCGTCACCGCCAGCGCCACCGCCTTCTTGCTCTGCACATGTGGCAACCCCGCCGTCACCGAGTCCACCATCAGCGGCACCTGATGTCCCAGAAAATCCGCCTGCGCCGGACCGCTGCCCTTGTACGGAATGTGGCGAATATCAATATCCGCCGCCGCCTTGAACATCTCGGCCGACAAATGCTGCGTGCCGCCAATCCCCGCGCTGGCATACGCCAGCTCACCCGGATTCGCCCGAGCCTGCGTCACCAACTGCTGCAGCGACGTAATCCCGGACGCTGGCGTCGCCAGGAACATCAGCGGCACCGAGAACACGCCCGACACCGGCGCAAAGTCCTTGGTCAGGCTGTAGTTGATGGTCTTGTACAGCGTCTGATTCACCGCCGCCGCGCTACCCGCGATCACCAGCGTGTAACCGTCCGGCGCCGCGCGCGTGGCCTGCTCCATCCCGATATTGCTGCCCGCGCCCGCACGGTTCTCCACCACGATGGGCTGCTTGACCGCCGCGCCCAGCTTCTCGGCCAGCGCGCGCGCAAAGATGTCGGTCGCCTGCCCCGGCGGGAACGGCACGATCAGGCGGATGGGACGGTCGGGAAATTCCGCGTGGGCGGGCGTCATGGCGGCGGCCAAGGCCAGGCCGGCGGCAAGACTGGAAAGAATACGTTTCATGATTGGTCAGTAAAAAGCGACGGCGGACTGCGCGCGAGGGGCGCATCGCCTGCATAAAATAGAGCGCCCGCGCTGGCAGCCCTTGTGAGGCCGGCCCGGGGCAGATCGGAGGGGTAGCGTCACGATAGCATCCCCCCGTCGGTGCTACATTTGCCTTTTCGCGCTTCCCCCCGGGGAATCCCCCGAAATTTCCCTCATCCCCTGTCCTTACATCCCGCAGGAACCGCCATGGAATTCAGCCAGTTCAACGTCGACACCCTCATGGAGATCACCTCCCGCCCGGACCTCGTGTTCGTCAGCGGCAAGGGATCCTGGCTGGAGGATCACGCGGGCAAGCGATACCTGGACTTCGTGCAGGGCTGGGCGGTGAACACCCTGGGTCATTCCGCGCCCGAAATGCAGCGCGCGCTGGTCGAACAGTCGCAAAAGCTGATGAACCCGTCGCCGGCGTTCTACAACATCCCCTCGATCGAGCTCGCCCAGCGCCTGACCGGCGCGTCCGACTTTGACCGCGTCTTCTTCGCCAACAGCGGCGGCGAAGCCAACGAAGGCGCCATCAAGCTCGCGCGCAAGTGGGGCCAGGTCAAGAAGAACGGCGCCTACAAGATCATCACCATGAACCACGGCTTCCACGGCCGCACCCTGGCCACCATGTCCGCATCGGGCAAGCCGGGCTGGGACAAGATGTTCGCCCCGCAGGTCGAAGGTTTCCCCAAGGCCGAACTGAACGACCTGGAATCCGTGCGCAAGCTGATCGACGACAAGACCGTCGCCATAATGCTGGAACCCGTCCAAGGCGAAGGCGGCGTGCTGCCCGCCACCAAGGAATTCATGCAAGGCCTGCGCAAGCTGGCCGATGAAAACCAACTGCTGCTGATCGTCGACGAAGTGCAAACCGGCATGGGCCGCACCGGCAAGATGTTCGCCTACCAGCACTTTGACGTCGTCCCCGACATCATGACGCTGGCCAAGGGCATCGGCGGCGGCGTGCCGCTGGCCGCCCTGCTGGCCCGTCAGGAAGTCAGCGTGTTCCAGCACGGCGACCAAGGCGGCACCTATAACGGCAACCCCCTGACCACCGCCGTCGGCGTCGCCGTCTTCGACGCGCTGGTCGCGCCGGGCTTCATGGACGCGGTCAACGCCCGCGCCAAGCAACTCTCCGAAGGCCTGCTGGCCATCTCGGCCAAGTACGGCATGAAGGGCGAACGCGGCATGGGTCTGCTGCGCGCGCTGGTGATGGACCGTGATGATGGTCCGGCGATTGTCGAGGCTGCGCGTAATCAGGCGCCGGAAGGTCTGCTGCTGAATGCCCCGCGTCCGAACCTGCTGCGCTTCATGCCCGCGCTGAATGTGACGGCTGGGGAAGTGGATTCGATGTTGAAGCAACTGGATGCGCTGATTGCGCAGGTGCGTAAGGCTTGATGAGGTTTAGATAGGTGTGAATGCAGGGGCCGCGATTTGCGGCCCTTGTTTTTTTGGGTTGATTGGATCGCGGTTGGGATTGGGGTTGCGGCCGCGGGTTGTGACACGTTAAGGGAATCGAATGGACGCGAAGGAATTTGTCGGCAATTGGAACGCGCTGCGGGGTGAACTGTTGGAGACGTTCATGGCGGCGGACAGCGGAAGTGCCGTCGCGGCCAAGGTGCGGGGGCTGGGGTTGTCGTCGGCGCAGCTTGAGGGTGTGCGTGGCGTTTTGGATCTGGCGCTGCGGGACACGATGTATTCGCTACTGCTCGGGTTGGATGGGGCGGCAAGTATTGGGGATAGCCAGGAGCAGTTCACCATCGCGGGTGAGGATGGGGTGGTGATTGAGGATATTGAGTCGGAGGCTTGGGAGTGCTTCCATGGGGATGCGGGCGTTTGCGGGTGATTCGCTCGCCAAGGGGCTGGGTTTTCGTCGCCGTTACGGGAGTTTGAAGATGTCCAAGTCGCCTGCTGATGACGTGGTGTCGATCTATCGGGAGCATGCCGACGCGTTTGTGCGGCTGCGTGGAACGGGACTGATTGAGCGCGCGTGGCTGGATGCGTTTCTGGCGCTGCTGCCGGGGGCGAGTCCTCGGGTGCTGGATATTGGGTGTGGGTTTGGGGTGCCGATTGCTCAGTATCTGATTGAGCGTGGGTGCCGGGTTACGGGTGTGGATACGTCGGTGCCGCTATTGAACCGGGCGAAGGCGGCGTTTCCTGGGCATCAGTGGGTTGCTGGGGATATGCGGCAGATGCCGGTCGCGGGGCCGTTTCATGGGTTGATCGCTTGGCATAGCTTTTTTCATTTATCGCCAGAGGATCAGCGGGGGATGTTTGGGGAGTTTGGGCGGCTGGCTGCGCCGGGGGCGGTGTTGATGTTTACGAGCGGGCCGGGGCTGGGCGAGGCGATTGGGGAGTTTGAAGGGAGGCAGCTGTATCACGGGAGTTTGGAGGGGGAGGAGTATCGGGCGTTGTTGGGGGGGAGTGGGTTTGAGGTGATGCGGCATGTGGTGGAGGATGCCGGGTGTGGGGGGGCGACGGTGTGGGTGGCGAAGCGGGCTGGGAATAAGGCGTGATTTGCTGGCAACGTTGCGAGGTCTGGATCGGTATCAAGCAGGGGCGTGCATCAGAAATGGACGAATTGAGCGGGCAGCGCGGTGACGTCGTCTGATATTGGGTCTACAGAATTCATCAATGAAGGGTGGCTCGCCACAATGAGCGGCTCATCGCCGCTGCCCTGAGCCAGGACGTGTATCGCAGGTTGTGTGTTGCGAGCATTCAGCCATTTCAGGCATGACGGCCAACCTCAATGCAGTTGCTATTTATACGTAACTTACGTACATTCATGAAAGCCCTGTTCATAGAATTGCCCGCGTTCTCGCGCTATCGGGCCGAGTACCTGGATGACGACGCCTTTCTCGACCTGCAACACGCAATGATGAAGCACCCCACAGCGGGTGATGTCATTGAGGGTACAGGGGGACTGCGCAAGCTGCGCCACGGCGATCCCCGCCGCGGCAAAGGTAAGCGCGGCGGTCTGAGAGTCATCTACTACTGGTGGGACGGCGGGTCGCAGTTTTGGCTGTTCACCCTGTTCGACAAGGACGAGATGAAGGATCTGTCCGCCAGAGCAAAGCAGGCGCTCAAGGGCATGCTCGAACACGCAAGGAAGATTAGGCTATGAAGAAGCGTGACTTGTACTCGGAGATTGCGGAAGGATTTGAGGCGCTAGCGGAGGCGCGGGAAGGCAAGCGGACGCTGCGCACGCATAAGGTTGAACTCAAGCCTGCGCCTGAAGTGACGGCAGAAGATTTGTTGGCGTTGCGTGAGCGGTTGAAGTTGTCGAGGCAGGTGTTTGCGCACTATCTGCGTACAAATCCTCGGACCGTGGAAAATTGGGAGCAGGGCCGCGCAAAACCAAACGCGCAGGCGGCGCTATTGATTCGCCTAGTAGAGAAGTTTCCGGATACGGTGGAGCGGTTGGCGGAAGTCTAGAAAGCGATTATTAGCCAAAGTCAGCTTTCGGCCAAGACCGGTCGTTCAACGCTTTAAGCCGAATGATCGCTTTATGACTTGGTCGAGGACATTGACGATGCACAAAGCGGCGACTGCTGCCGGCACGAGGGCACATTGAATGCGAAAGCCAGCAGCCTCAGCTAGAATCGGACGTCACAAAGCTCCAGGAATTGAAAGATGCTTGGCCAAACTCAGATCATGTTGTGTCCTGCATTCGAGCTTGGCGACGATAGCGGACAGGTTTCTCTGTTGGAGCTGCCACTGCGCCCCGGCGATTTCTTCCTGTTCGGGGACACAGTGTTTGTGATCGAGAACGACCTTGCGACGTTAGAGGTTCCCGCTCCCTTCGCTGGTCGTGTGGTTCAGATCCTTGCGAAGGTCGGCGACAAGGCGACGATCAACACACCGATTCTTGAGATTGAGCCGATGACAAATGTTTTCCGCAAAGACCTCGACTCGTACGGCCACGAGGAGGACGCAGTGCTCCAACCTGCGAACAAAGCCGTGTTCTTGGTTCATGGGCATAACGACCTGATTCGAGAAATGACAGCACGTGCTATAGAGAAGGTCGGCCTGAAAGCCATCATCTTGAGTGAGCAAGTTAATCGCAGCGACACTATCATTGAGAAACTTGAACGCTACGACAACGTCCACTTTGCAGTCGTGCTGATGACAGCAGATGACGTTGGCGGAAAGAAGTCGCCGACTCCTGCGCTCCAGGACCGCGCACGTCAGAACGTCATCCTCGAACTCGGCTACTTCATGGGCAAGATCGGTCGTAAGCAAGTCTGCGTCCTTTACGAAAAAGGCGTCGAGCTTCCGTCCGATTACTACGGCGTTGTCTACATCGAGATCGACGATCGCGGTGCTTGGCGCTACGCCCTGGGCAAAGAACTCAAGGAAGCCGGCCTGCAGGTAGACTTGAACAAGCTTTAGCCATCGGCTGGACAAGTTGACGTCTTCCACCTGCACTCGGACCAATCGTTGACCGAATTAACCGGTCACGTTCGCCGAAATACATATAGAGCAAGGTTTGAAAAGTGAGCCTACCAGATCGGTTGCACAGTCAGGCTCAATTACATACTGCCCAAACTATCCTCGACGCTGCATACCTTGCAAATTCAAAAATGAATACTAAAAAAGAAGTATGTCACTAGCTCGTGAAGTGGATCTGAGGCGGCCGAGTACGAACGCTGACGTGTGGGGACGCTATTACACGTCCTCAGAGGTCAGCCGGACTCTTGTCGATGTTATGACAGGTGTACGCCCCAAGCTCGTCCTCGAGTTGGGGGCAGGACAGGGCGCTCTCGCCAACGCGGCTCAGCGAAAGTGGAAGAGCGCTAACTTCGTGACGGTGGACACAGACTTGGCGGCAACCGCCAGTTTAGCTCGGCTGACATCGAAAGCATCCCACATTCACCACGCTTACGATGCGCTAGACGTCGAGTTGGCCGACAGGATTGGCGTTCCGCTTGGTAGCGTTGACGTTGGGCTTTGCAACCCCCCGTACGTACGTCCTCGCTGGAGGTCAAGCTTCGGCCGCATCTTGGAAGAAGCAGGGTTATCAGGGGCCCTGCAAACGGTTCACGATGCCGGCGCAGATCTATTATTCATTGCGCAAAATTTGCGACTCCTCCGTCAGCGAGGGAAGCTGGGGCTAATACTTCCCGACGGACTCATTACGGGTCAGAAGTACCGAGGAGTGCGACAAGTGCTGTTGCGCGAACATCACGTTGAACTTGTTGTGCAGCTTCCGAGGCGTGCTTTTGCTAAAACTGAGGCGCAGACGTATTTGCTTGTTTTGTCGAAATGCGGCGGAGAAACTCAACAAGTTCAGCTCAGCCAGATGAAGGAAGGGGGTGAAATCTCCGCTCCTATCTCCGTTACTGCCGATGTGGCGAAGCTCAGGCTTGACTACGCATTTCACGCCTTAAGCGCAACAATGGCTCGCCCGGGCGATAAGCGGCAGATGGGGAAGAGTGTTGGGGCCTATGTCCATGGTCTATTACGTGGAACGACGAGTTCGAGCCAGATTGACTCGTGCCCCCTGCCAGTCTTCCACCTGAGTGATTTCCCGGGGATACGCGAATCCGCAGTTGTACCAATGGTACCGGCCAAGTTTATTCAATCAGCCGGCAAGACTAAGGCCCTTCCGGATACATACAAAATCGCAAAGGCTGGCGACATCCTGATTGCTCGGATTGGCAGAAACCTGCATGAAAAAGTCTGCCTTCTACCGCGCGGAACGTGTGTTATCAGCGATTGCATCTTTGCGGTTCGCTCTGCTCCAGAACATCGCGACGCGCTTCTGACATATCTTCTCAGTAATGATGGCAAGGCAGCGCTCAAAGCTGCATCACATGGCGTGGGTGCGAAATATTTGTCTCGCTCCGACGTGCTGGGCCTTGTCCTGCCTGCCTAAGAAATCTAGGGAGTGAAATTGGCACAGAATCCAGTCCACGATAGGGACGACCTAGATGCGTCGCTTGAACAGCGCGCGGACTACATACCTACCGAAAAACTCGTTCAGGAAACGGCGACAACTAGCGAGCTCTTTGAAAGCGTTCGGAGAGCACTACTCGGCTCGGGGCTCAAGACTCTCGTCGGTCCTCGTGGGTGCGGTAAGACCCACATGATGCGATACGCTTGGCTGACATGCCAAGACGATGCCTCGAAGCCATTCGCAGTCTACGTATCGTTCAATAAGTACTATCGCCTTGAGCCGCTTCTCGTGTCTCGCGCATCTCCTCCGGACGAATTTCATGCATGGGCGCTGGGGCTTATCGTCCTGGCCACATACGAGAGCATTTCATACAAGCCAGAGCAGGCTGCCTTAGTTTCAAGCTTGGAATCGAAGGTCGGATTGTCGCGAGCAAGCCTAGAAACGCTCGTGTCGGCTCTCGAGCGGAATCAGCCCCTATCGGCTGAACAGGCGACGCTCTCTCGCGAAATTTCGGTAAGTCGAGTCCAACTTTTGCTGGACCTTGCTTGCTCGTTGACGGGGAGGAAGCGAACTGTTCTTTTGCTCGACGACGCGGCGCTTACGCTAACGCCAACGTACCTTATCGAGTTCTTGGACATTGTCAGGGCGCTGAAGTCGGCGACTATCGCACCCAAGGCATCTGTATATCCAGGAACTACTGAGTACAGCCCGCGCTTCCACGTTGGTCAAGACAGCACTGCGGTGTTTGTTTGGCTATCCGTCGAGGCGGACGAGTATCGGTCAGACATGGACCAGATTGCCCGCTGTCGTTTTCCCGACTTTGAGCAGATTCCGCCGGACGTCGTTGACCTTCTTCGCTTCGCGGCATTCGGGATCCCGCGCGCGTATCTGACGATGTTGCAGGGCTACAAAGAGCGCCCGGCCAAGACGTCTCAACAGACTCTGAATCAGGTTGTCGAAGCCCATTTAAATGCGCGTCTTGCTGAGTTTCGCTCCATTGCCAAGAAGGTTCCTAAGCTCTGCGAGCTTATCTCGGTCGGAGAAACGGTTCTGAACGGAATGGTGCGCGCGATTAAGGCGTCGAACACAGACTCGACCGTGGTGCAACTGCTGGTCGGTGTTCCGAAGGAAGACCTGACGGCAATTGTCAAGCGCATGTTTCAGTTGCTCATCGAAGCTGGCCTTATCTTTGACGCCAAGGAAGTGAAACATGGGACACCCGAGCGAATCTATCAGCGGTACATCCCGCACGGCGCGGCGCTGCTTCAGAGTCGTGCCCTGACTAGCGGAGATACCGGAGGGACACTGAAGAGCACTGCCGAGGCATTGCGTCGAAAACGGGCGAAGCATCCAGTGCGGCGAAAGCTTGAGAAATACGTAGACGATGCGAGCCTCATCCATCAGCTTGACTTTGCTCTACCTCCCTGCCCAACTTGCGCAGCCCCGCGTGTAAGTGACGAACAGCGCTTTTGTACGAACTGCGGTGCGCAACTGGTCGCGCTCTCCACGTTCGATAACTGTCTGAGTGTGCCGATCGAAGAAGTGCCAGGATTGACGCAGTGGCAGATTCAAACGATTCAAAAGGAGCTACCTCGCCTTCGGACGATTCGGGACTATTTAGCAATGCAGGACCCTGCCGCAGAACTTCGCACTGTCTACGGAATCGGGCTTAGACGCAGCGCGCGCATTGCCGACGTTCTGCACGCTTTTGTCGATGACTTCCTGTCCTGAACTATGGCTACCACTACTATTTCCGCAGACTACTCGGCCATCACGACGATAGGTATTCCTGGCACACCATGCGTCAGTACGGTTGCGCTTTTCAATTGTGCTTATGTAGAGGACTCGGTCTCCGCGATCGACGTGTTCATCGAGAATTGCAAGGAAATCAACAAGCTTTGGGCTGCTTCAGCAGCTATATCACCAGAGTTTGGGCGACTGCTTCTGCTTGGCTATGTTTCGGCAGTAGAGAGCTTTTTCAGGACTGTGCTTCGGTCCATCATCAATACGGACGCAAAGGCTCAATCGGATGCCCATAGCTATGTCGTGCCGTACGGGGCTGTCCTGTACCACAACAAAAATACCGTGGCCGAGGCTCTTCTTGAGGGCTACTCTTTCGCTAGTGAGAAAGACGTCCGATCGGCCTTCACCAAGTTCCTTGATGTCCCGAACCTACCAGAAAACATCAAGACAATGCTAATCGAGTATGAGAAGGTCTGTCAGCTCCGGCATTGCTGTGTTCATCGGTTTGGCAAGCTTGGAACTCAGAACGGCATCGTGCTGGGCCTTGAGCAGCACAGTGCTGCGTTGGAAAAACCACTGTCGCTTGACAAGCAAAAGCTGGGAGACATTGCCTCCTGGTTGATGTCATTTACCAAGGCGATGAACAACTATATGTTTCGCACCTTGCTTGAACGGAGCGTCAGCGAAAAGAACCCATATAAGCACAACTGGAACTGGTCTTACGCGAAGGATCGGGCGAGATTCGATAAGCTGTACAAGCTATTCAAAACCTCCAAGGACGCGAATCCATCTCCTGCGGCAAAGGAACTTTACGAACGGTTCAAATTGGTGAAGCAGCCTCGAGCGCAAAAGAAGTCTGACTAAGTTAGTCCACCAGCGTAGAACAGAAGCCCATTACTGAACTAAGAATCTGCGCTCTACAGAGGCACAGCATGCCAAACACCGGAGCACGCCCGAATCAAAGTATGTCGCATTGATGAAGTCTTGAGACCTTTGCCCGTGCGGCTTCTCTCGATTCTGAGGGCAAACGAAAATCCTCGTATAGCCCGGCGTTTAATGGCCTGTGTTCGTGGTCGCTGTATTTCAGACATGAAATCGCGAATGACTCATAACAGCCTCCACGGGACATCGGAGCAAGCCAATCGAACTTCCGCTTCGGGTCGGAAGCCGGCATCGGAGTTGGGCGTCGTACTGAGCTAAAACGGTCATTCTCGTGGTCTTCCAGTTAGCTCCCTGCCGTATACTCCCCCCACTACCGCAACAACGGTAGTCCGGTTTGGAAGCCGGTCAGCTGTAGGCGGGCAGCCGCCGCTAAGGCGGCTTATTTGCGTCCGCGCGTCTCTGTACGTCCCTATGGACGGGCCTTGGCGGGGGTGCGCTTGCGCACGCCGGGTCCTATAGCTCCGGTCTTCCAACCTCGACTCGTGCCCGTCCTCCCCATTTGGAAGTGGGGTGCGGGTTTGTTCGCCGCTATAGGAGATTGTCCATGACGCAGCACTCCCTTACCCAAAACCCCTGGTTCGTCGACTCCAATCCCGAACTTGGCTTGGTTCCCCTCTCCCAGCTCTATAACATCGACCGCGCCCGCTATGCCATCGCGTCGATCGCTCGCCTCGTCGGCAACAGCGCCTCCGAACCCGACGCCACCGGCGCGCAGCCGCTGGACGCATGGACTGTGGCCGCGTTGTTAGGCGGCGTGGAAGGATTGTGTGAGCACATGGGCGTCATGACTGAGGCCATGCTGGAAACCGCACGAGCGTGCGCACAAGACGCCGATTACGCCGATCCCACGCACGACGCGCCTGCGTCGATTCAATAAGGTCAAAAAAGCTCGGGCCTGCCGCAGTGTGCGACAGGCCCGAGCCTTTCGATTTCGGCGATCACGTACACCGAGCCCGGGACCTGATTTCCCAGGGGTCACGACTCACTCATCGGCGCTGTCTGACCGTGCCCATCCCCCGCCGTCACCAACGCATAGTTGTACCCCTGGCCCGACCAATACCGCGCCACCAGCTCCCCATCCCTCCGGCTCCCTTGCGCCAAAAACTGCCCCCCCGGCCCAGGCGGCCGGATATAAAACGTAGCGCGCTGCCCCTCGTTGTCGTAAATAACAAGCGCCGCCGGCCCCTGATCGGTAGCCAACAATCGCGCACCAACAGGCCTAAACCCGCTATCGCTCAAATTAGGCAACCGCTCGGCATGAGCAAAGTACTCATCCAACCACCCCTGCAAATCCCCAGCATCCGCACGCACATCCGGCTGCGGCGCATCCGCTGACGCAAACAACCGATAAGCCTGCATCGCATCCTGCATCGGCAACACCCGATTCGCCAAGGCCGTATCGCGGGCGCTCCATCCCGTGACGCCGCCAATCGCCACCGCCACAGCCAAACTAGCCGCCATCGCCATCCGCCGCCGTGTGCGAACTCTAAGTCCCGCACGCACCGCAGCAGGATCCAACGCAGGATTACCCGGCAAACCATCCCCGCCAGCCCCTTCCCGCAGTCGCTGCGCATCCCGACGCCAAGCCTCCAGCTCCTGCGCCTCATCAGGATGCGCCCGCAAATACGCCTGCAGCTCCTGCAATTGCGACGGATCCAACTGTCCGTCCACATACGCATTCCGCGTCAGATCATCAATAGAGCGTTCTTTCATTTCAGTATCCTCAGACGAGCCTCGCCGGCCTGACCCTCATGCAATTCGCGCAAGGCACTCCGCGCGCGGGACAGGCGCGACATGACGGTGCCCAGCGGTACGTCTAAAACATCGGCGACGGCCTTGTAGCTCATGCCTTCCACGCTGACGAGCCACAGCAGCGTGCGCTGCGCCTCGGGCAGGCGTTCGAAGACATCCAGGGACGATCTCGCGATGACCTCGCGTTCGGCCGACGGCGCGGCGGCGTCGGACCCGGCAAACCACGACAGCAGCCGCGTATAGCGGCGCGAGCGGCGTTGGGCGTCCAGGAATTGGCGGTACAGGATGGTGAAGAGCCACGCGCGCACGTCGCCTTGCGGACGGCGGCCGCGCCAGCGGGTGAGCGCTCTTTCCAAGGTGGATTGCACCAGGTCGTCGGCCGCGACCGCGTCGCGCGTGAGGCGCAGCGCAAAGCGCCGCAGGCGCGGCAGTAGTTGGCGCAGCACGGCGTCGGAGAGTTCTTCCGTTGGCATCTCGTCGTCAGTGGATGCCGGGGCGTCGGGCGGCACGCGGACCGGTTGAATCATGGCGGGTTCCTGGGACAGGCCTGCGTAGCCAGCTTACAGGCCAGTGCAGTAAGACGCCGCTCTGGCGGGTTTATTCCGTCGCGGAATAACTTTTTTCGCACGGCGTCCTACAGGGGTATTCATCGCCCCATGGGCAAGGAGCCTTATGCAACAAGGATCTGACCGCAACGGCCCGCCGCCGGGTCAAACGCCACCGGGAAGCCAGCCGCCTGGCCGCCTGCCGCCGAATCGCCAACCGCCAGGTGCACGGCAACCAGCTGGCCAGCCCTCGGAAGACCGGCCCCAGAAGCCCCGGCCGCTCTCCACCCCTCAAACCCTTCTTCGCCTCACCGCAATCGGCGCGATCGTCCTCGCCTCCGGCGCCGCATTCGCCTACGTAGGCGGCTGGCTCGACCCTCACCGCCTGACCCCAGACCGCGTGGTGAATGCTCTGGAAGCCAACAGCGGCGTTCACGAGGGCTTTCGCCGCAACCACGCTAAAGGCGTCTGTGTAATCGGCCGCTTCGAAAGCAGCGGCGCGGCACGCGAGTTATCCACCGCTTCGGTGTTCGCGCCGGGCAGTACGCCGGTGGTGGGACGGCTGGCCCTGCCCGGCGGCAATCCTTACGCGTCGGACTCCAGCGTCCCGATCCGCAGCTTTGCCTTGATGTTCACGTCGGCCAATGGCGAACAGTGGCGAACCGGCATGAACAGCATGCCGGTGTTTCCGCTGTCGACCCCGCAGGCGTTCTACGATCAGCAGCTTGCCGGCCGGCCCGATCCCAAAACGGGCAAGCCCGATCCGCAGCGCATGCAGGCCTTCTTCGCGGCGCATCCTGAAGCGGCGGCGTTCCTTGCGTGGGCCAAGACCGCCAAGCCTTCGGCCAGCTACGCCACCGAAGGCTATTACGGCCTGAACGCGTTCTACCTGATCGATGGAAATGGAAAGCGGCAGCCGGTGCGCTGGCAGTTGGCGCCGTTGGACGCGGCGGCGGCGCCTCTGGCGCAGCCGGGGCACGATGCGGACTATCTGCAATCCGATCTGCAACGGCGCCTGACGCAAGGACCGTTGCGCTGGCGTCTGCTGCTCACGCTGGGCCAACCCGGCGATTCCACCAGCGATGCCACGCGCCAGTGGCCCGCAGACCGGCCGACTGTCGACGCCGGCACCGTGGTGATAACCAGCAGCGCACCGCAAAGCGATGGTCCCTGTCGCGATGTGAACTACGACCCGACGGTGTTGCCGCAAGGCATTGCGGTTTCCGACGATCCGCTGCTGGCGGCGCGTTCCGCGGCATATGCGGCCTCTTATGAACGCCGCACGGGCGAAGGGCCGCCTCAAGCCGCCGCTGCGTCATCCCATTCGACTCAACCGGAGCGCGCCCAATGATCTCGTCGCCTAATCAAACCCGCCAGCCGCCCGCCACGTTCAGCCTATTCGCACGCGTGCTGCATTGGTCGATGGCGGCCGGCATACTCGCGATGCTGTTCATCGGCGTGGGTATGGTGGCGTCGGTGTCAGAGCGGCATCAGTGGCTGGTGCAGATCCATAAGCCGTTGGGCTTGGCGCTGCTGGCGCTGGTGTGCATTCGGCTGGCCAGGCGTGTGTTCAAGGGCGCGCCTGCGTTGCCGGCGGATCTGCCAGCCTGGCAACGTCACGCGGCGCTGGCCTCGCACGTCCTGCTGTACGCGCTGATGTTCGCGATGCCGCTGATCGGCTGGGCGATGCTGTCGGCGGGCGGCTATCCGGTCGTAGCGGCCGGTTGGCAGTTGCCACCCATTGCGCCTGCGGATGCGGCGCTGTTCAGTGGGCTGCGGGGCGCGCATCGCTATCTGGCCTTCCTGCTGTTCGCGACGGTGCTGCTGCATCTGGCCGCGGCGTTGTTTCATGGCTGGGTGCGGCGGGATGGCGTGCTGGAAGCGATGACGCGGGGGCGTCCGGTGTCATCGCGCTAACGTGAGGAATGGGGCCATGTGAGGCATCCTCCATGGCCCATGCGATCGAAGCGCAAAGGGGGTGACACGAATTCAATTCGGCTTCCACGTCACGCCATCCTTTGTCCGATACTTCGGCGTTCCCGTGCAACATCCGCCAGCCCCAAGCGCCTGCCGCCCGATGAACGCCGTCACGCCGCCCTTCTCTTCCGTTAGCGATTGACTCAAGCATGACGTCGGCAAGGGATAGAAATCGCCTTCCAGCACCAGCGTCCAGCTCACGTTCTCGCCTTCGGCTGGATCTACCCGATACACCTTGCAGTTGTGCGCAAGCAGATGGATAGGCTTTCCCGCGAGCACACCCTTGAACTGATGTTCAGCTGGCGCTTCACGTGTAGCGATGGTTTCAGCGGTGAGCTTCGACCCAGCCGGCGGTGGCGGCAGCGAGGGTTCGCATGCGGCAAGCAGGCTGGTCGCGCTTAGCGTCATGGCGACGCGGCGGGCGGAATGCTTCAGCGATGGTGTCGTTTTCTTGGTGGCCATACTCGCTCCTTGGGCGACATCTTAGGCCTCAAATATCAAACTCACGCCAGACCGACGGCCGCAAAGCGAAGAACCCATCCCGAAGCCCCCCGCATCATCCAATCCGACCCATTCCGCCTTCGCCCCTATAATGGGAACCATTCCCATTAACAAAGCCCGTCCGATGTCCGCCAAGCCCAGCGCCAGTCCCGACGCCGGTATCTCGACGATTTACCGTGACCACCATTCCTGGCTGCATGGCTGGCTGCGCCTGAAGCTTGGCGACGCGCATCGCGCGGCGGATCTGGCGCAGGACACGTTTGTCCGCCTGCTCTCGGCCAATTCTTCCACCCAAACCGAAACCGCCCTGCGCGAACCGCGCGCTTACTTGCGCACCATCGCCAACCGCCTTCTGGTCGACCATTGGCGCCGCCAGGAAATCGAGCGCAACTATCTGGCGGTGTTGCAGACGTATCCCCAACAACATTGGCCGTCCGAAGAGTCGCGGCTGCTGATCCTGGAGTCGTTGGAGCAGATCGCGCAGATGCTGGGCCGGTTGAAGCCCGAGGTGCGCGAGGTGTTCCTACTGGCGCAGATGGAAGGCCATACCTGCCCGCAGATCGCGCGGCAGGTGGGCAAGTCGGTGGCGACGGTGGAGCGCTATCTGGCGCAGGCCCTGCAACACTGCTATCGCCTGGTCTATGAGTGCTGATCGCGTGGCGTCGGCCAAGCCCGGCGCGGGTGCGGAAGCCACTACAAACGGCGCGGGCGATGCGGCGGTGCTGGACGCCGCCATCCGTTGGCGCATCAAGCTGCAATACAACACGGCGGACGCGTCGGCGTGGCGGGCGTTCGATGTGTGGCTAGGCGCTAGCCCCGCGCATGCGCTCGTCTGGGAGCGGTTGCAGGCGCTCAGCGCGCGTTTGCAGCGACCCGCAGTGGACATGCCGCCGGAAGCCGCGGCCCGGATTCTTCGGCAAACGGGAACGGCGCAGGCGCTGCGTTCGCGGCGCAAGGCGTTGATGTCGCTGGGCGTGCTGGCCGCCGGTGGTTGGATGGCGTGGCAGGCGCGCGATGCGCAGCTGGTTGAGCATGCGCTGGCGGATGTGGCCACGTCGCGCGGCGAGCGGCGGCGGGTCGTGTTGCCGGACGGCGGCACGCTGGTGCTGAACACGGATACGGCGGTCAACATCCATTATGGCGATCAAGCGCGCAGGATCACGTTGCTGGCCGGCGAGGTCTATCTGATCTCCGGCAGCGACCCGCTGTCGCGTCCGCTGTTTGTAGAGACGCGCGATGGTCAGGCGCGGGCGTTGGGGACGCGCTATCGGGTGCGTCAGTGGGACGAGGCCAGCGAGGTGTCGGTGGATGAAGGCATGGTTGCCATGCTGCCGCGCGATGGCGGCGATGAGGCCGCGAAAACACTGCAGGCAGGCGAATCCGCGCGGATGACGCGTCAGAACGTATTCAGTGCGGGGCCAACCGATACCCGCGTGACGGATGGCGGCGCCTGGGTCGAAGGTGCGCTGTCAGTGCGGGACATGCCGCTCGCCGCATTCCTGCAGGAACTGTCGCGCTATCACGGCGCAATTGAATGCGACCCCGCCGTGGCGCGGCTTAGCGTATCCGGCGTGTTCCAGCTGGACGACACGCACAAGGTGTTGGCGCTGCTGCGCCAGATCCTGCCGATCGAACCGCAATCCGGCCGCTTGTGGTGGGGCGGACGCGTGACGCGGGTGCGGGCGCGCGCGTGATGGACAACGCCAGGAAAAAAATATTTGAGGGGATCGGCGAATTCGTTCGTCATACCGCTTGAAGCAGTGCGCACTGCCCAAGATGGACCGACCCTCATTGGAGTAACCCTTTCGTGAAGACCTACCGACACCCGGCCGCCACGGCGCCGGGCGCCCGGGCTTGCTTGCGCGCCTGCCCCACCCCTTCCCTTGCCGTTCTGCTGCCGCTGGCGGCGGCGCTCGGTCTGGCCGCGTTGTCCGCCAGCCCGACGACTGCGCGCGCCCAGACGGCGCCTGCCGTGAACGCACCCGCTGCCGCGGCGCGCGCCTATGCGATCGCGCCGGGACCGTTGAACGACACGCTGGCGGAATTCGCCCGCCAGGCCGGGATTTCGCTGGCGTACTCGTCCGCGCAGTTGAACGGCGCGCGTAGCGCGGGTCTGAATGGCCAGTATGGCGTGGCCGACGGTCTGCGCGCGTTGCTGTCGGGCACGGGCTATCGCGCCGTCAATGTGGAGGGCGGCATCCGCATCGAGGCCGAGCCGCAGTCCGCGGCCAGCACGCTGGCGCCGGTGCTGGTGACGGGCGTCTTCAATGCGACCACCGAGAACACGAACTCCTACGCGGCCAGGGCGGCGACCATCGGCAAGACGGAAGAGGCGCTCAAGGACATTCCGCAGTCGGTCACGGTGATCACGCGCCGGCGCATGGACGACCAGAACCTGTCGACCATCAGCGAAGTGCTGGAGAACACGACGGGCGTGACGATCAGCGAAGTGGCCGACGGCGGCCGCAACTTCTATTCGCGCGGTTTCAAGATCACGAACATCCAGTACGACGGCGTGCCGCTGTCGCGCAGCTTCTACGCGGTGGGCAACAGTTTCACGGGCAGCACGGCGTATCTGGATCGCGTCGAAGTGCTGCGGGGCGCGCAAGGCCTGATGGAAGGCGCGGGCCAGCCGGGCGGATCGGTCAACCTGGTGCGCAAGCGGCCTACGGCCGAGACGCAGGTGCTGATGGAAGCGCGTGCCGGTTCGTGGGATCACGTGGGCGGCATGCTGGATGCGGGCGGCGCGCTGAACGCGGACGGCAGTCTGCGGGCGCGTGCGGTGCTGGACTACGACACCAAGGGTTCGTTCATCGACGTGGTGAAGGAACGCAACACCAACCTGTACTTTGCGCTGGACTACGACGTGTCGCCGCGCACGACGGTGGGCGCGGGTGTGCTGGTGTCGCGGGTGCGGGCCACGCCCTTCTTTGGCGGCCTGCCGCGCTACAGCGACGGTCGTTCGCTGGACCTGAAGCGTTCAACGTTTCTGGGCGCGGACTGGAACCAATGGGACCGTGACGAGACGCAGGTCTTCGCCGATCTGACGCATCGCTTCAACAGCGACTGGCGATTGAACATTGCGGGCACCTACGTGAAGGAAAGCAGCCTGACGTCGGCACTGGATGCGACGGGGGCGGTGGACCCGATGACGTTGATGGGACCGATGCGCAATGCCTGGAACTACGACAAGTCCGCCGAGCACTTTGGCTTTGATGCCAATGTGAACGGCCGCTTCACGACGTGGGGCATGGCGCAGGACCTGACGGTGGGCGTGAGCATGTCGCGCCTGAAGTCCAGCGATCGGATCGAGTACGCGTCGAACTACCTGCCGCTGGATGTCTTCAATCCGGATCCGCATGTGCCCAAGCCCGAGAGCTTTCCGGATTCGCAGCGGCTGTCCCGCTATGACCCGCACGTGCAGAAAGGGATCTATGCGCAGTTGCGCAGCAGCCTGACGGACGACCTGACGCTGGTCTCCGGCGGTCGATTCAGTTGGTTTGAAAGCCGCTACACGACGCAGGCCGCAACGTGGAGCGACGTGAGCACCGCGAAAGCCAGCGCGGAGTTCACGCCGTTCCTGGGCTTGGTCTACGCGCTGACGCCGCAGTGGTCGGCCTATGCCAGCTATGCGGATATCTTCGAGCCGCAAACCGCCACCACGCTGGACGGCAGCGTCCTCAAGCCGATCGTGGGCGCCAACTATGAGGTGGGCATCAAGGGCGAGTTGATGGACGGCAGGCTGAACACGTCGTTCGCCGTCTACCGCATCGACCAGAAGAATCGCGCGGTGCAGGATTACGAGGTCGGACCGGTCTGCAATGGCGGCTATTGCTCGCGGGCGGCGGGCAAGGTGCGCAGCCAGGGCTTCGAGGCCGAGATGAGCGGCGAACTGGCGCCGGGCCTGCAAGTGGCCGCGGGCTATACGTTCAACAGCAACAAGTATCTGAGCGACCCCGAGCGTGAAGGCCAGACCTTCAGCGAGGAAACGCCGCGGCATATGCTGCGCGTGTGGAGCGAATACCGTCTGCCGGGGGACCTGAATCGGTTGAGCCTCGGTGCAGGCGTCAATTGGCAGAGCGCGTTGACCAACACGATCTCAAATGTGCGGCGTCCGTCCTACAGCGTCTGGAACGCGCGCGTCGCGTACGACCTGACCTCGCATTGGACTGCTGCGGTAAACGTGAACAACCTGTTCGACAAGGTCTACTACGAGTACCCGGGCTATCTGGAGAACCGCAACAACTACGGCGCGCCGCGCAGCGTGCTGCTGACGCTGCGGGGAAGGTTCTGACGCGTTCTTGACGCAATTGAAAACGGCCTGCCGGATGTCTCGGCGGGCATTTCTCTCAAGGTGTCTGACAGCCTGGCGAGATTCGCATCATACCCAGAGCATCTCCCAAGGGTGTCAGAAGTCGCCTGCCGCAGGGCCGACATCAATCATCATTTAAACCCCATTGCCCGAAGGGCGGCGCGTAAAGGTCGGCGCGATTCGTCTGAGCGCGGATGACCGGGCCAACATTGGCTCACCCGGGCCAAAGTTGGCCCGATTTTTTTTGTTTGTTTTCAAACCGTTGAAGAATCTCGAGCCACAAATGGCCCGAACTTTCGGTGAAAAAAACACTTTCGCTGCTTTTGCGCCGTTGAGATCGCCATGTTTGGCGGTGAAGCACGCGTAAGCAGTTGATAAGAAAGAACAACGGAAAAGACGCTTCCAAGTTGGCACAACGTTTGCATTGAGGCGATAGGTCATCACCACCGACTATTGCCACACTGCGCCAAGCAAAGGAACTTATGAGCGTGAGCACGACCTTGAGTTGGGCGATCCGCCATGCTGTCCCCAATCCTACGGGCACATGCAACGCCTGCGAACGCACTGGCCTGCCAATCCTTCCGTTGCGAACGGCCTACGCGCCTAAGCCCACCGCGACATCAAAGCGGCCG
>NZ_DGMA01000017.1:0-22052 GCF_002388205.1 Achromobacter sp. UBA4530
ACCGCAATCGTAGCCCCGCGCACCCAGGCCGCCGCCACGCCGGGCGTCTAAAGAACCCACCCCGCCCGAACGCCAGCCCCCCCCGAACGACCAGCTTCTCCGAGTCAGCCAAAAGCAGACCGAGCCAACTCCGACCCACCCGAGCCGTTCCCGACCCGATTTTTTCCGCTTTATTTTTAAAGACTTACCAAAGCACCGAGCCACAACTGACCCGAATCCCCACAGAAAAAACCACTTTCCCGTTTTTCGAGCAATCCGTAATCAACGATCAGCCCCGAAACCATCAATTAAGCCTTTGATAAAAAAGAGAAAACCAGCATTCAAACAAACCCTGGCACGGACTTTGCAATTAACCGGATGTCATCCCCGATGACACACCGGCCAATAAGGCCATCACGCAATAGAAACCAAACCAGGAAACAGCAAATGCCGACTCCCGCCTACATCAGCATCCAGGGCAAGACCCAGGGCAACATCACGCAAGGCGCCTTCACCGCCGACTCCGTCGGCAACGTCTACCAGGAAGGTCATGAAGACCAGATCCTGGTCCAGGAAATCGAACACCTGATCGCCACCCCCACCGACCCGCAAAGCGGCCAGCCTTCCGGCCAGCGCGTTCACAAGCCCTTCGTCTTCACCGCGCCCCTCAACAAGGCCACCCCCCTCATGTACCAGGCCCTCGCCTCCGGCGAAATGCTGCCCGAAGTCGAAGTCAAGTGGTACCGCACCTCCACCGAAGGCAAGCAAGAGCACTTCTTCACCACCAAGCTCGAAGACGCCACCATCGTCAACATCAACACCGTACTCCCGCACGCCCAGGACCCCACCAAGGCCGAGTACACCCAGCTCGTCAAGGTCGCCATGGCCTACCGCAAGATCACCTGGACCCACGCCATCGCCGGCACCGAAGCCTCCGACGACTGGCGCAAGCCCCAAGAAGCCTGATCCCAGGTTTCTTAAATAACAAGGCCGGCGCATCACGCGCCGGCCTTGTCCGTTCTGATCCGACCTCGATCGACACGGGGCTAATCAACAGCCCCAAACGTCAGGAAGCCAATCATGAAACCCATCGTTCTTGTAGGTCATCGCCATAGCTGCCCCACTCACGGCACCGGCACCGTCGTCACCGGTGCAAGCGAAGCCATCGTCAACGGCCGCGCCGTCGCCCGCATCGGCGACCGCATCAGTTGCGGCGCAATCATTCAGACCGGCTCGCCCGGCACCATCATCGAAGGACAACCCGTTGCGCGCCAAGGCGATAAAACCAGCCATGGCGGCACGCTGATCGAAGGCGAGGCCGGCTGGCTGGTCGAATGATCCATCCAGGCGTGGCAGCGCGATCGCGTTGCCACGCATCCCTCACCGGACCACGCCTACCGGCAACCCCACCTGCCGAACCACCCGCGCAGGCATGCCACCCGCCGAGGCAGCCTGCTTCCCGCCAGCCTTGCCCCCCGCACTCTGCCCTCCTGCATCGTTACCGCGCACGCCATCCTCTAGAAGCGTCTTCGGCAAGGCAAACCCCTTGAACAACGGCTGCGTGAACGGATTGTTCGCCTTCTCCGTACTGATGCGATAGCGCATACCGCCATCCGGCGCAGCAAAACTGATATCAACGCTCGAGCTCGTCGCACCGTTCAGGCGGGCCTGACTGAGCAGCCGGTATAGCGACCACGGACCGCGATAAGCCAGTCCGCTGCTGCTGCCCCCCGCATGCACCAACGTCATCCGGCTTTCATTGCTGGACGCCAGCGTATTCGGCCAGATCAACGCCGTGCTGGTCGTCGGACCGTGGTTGTAAGTCACCAACTGCCCTTCCACGCTAAGCGAGCTGCTGCGCTTGCTCGGCGCCATTCCCAACGGCTCCACATGGAACTGCACGCCCAGCGAGCCGAGGCTATTGAAGAACGCGTCCCGGATCTTCTCGGCCGCTTCAAGCTGCGTCAGCACGTCGTTGCGCACCAGATACCCGCCCAACCGCTCCGAGTACAACGCCTCAAGGTTGTCCTCGATGAACAGATTCAGATACTTCTCGCGGAACTGCTGCAAACGCCCCTGCGGGCCGAAAAACGCCGTGAAATCGTCCAACGCCACTTCCTCACGGCTCGCCGGATTGAACGGATAACGATTCGCCAACCGCTCGCGATAAAAGCGATACACGTCGATGTCCCAACGACGCTCAAGCTCACGCAATGCCTCCACCAGAATCACCCGCGACGACTCGTCGGCCAACTTGCCCACCTGACGGTTCAGCGGTTCGGGCAGACCCGCAGCAATACGCTGCAGATTGCTGATCGGATCCGGCCCTTTCAACCCGAAGCGCTCCAGCACCACGTCAAGCGCCGTCTTGCCGCGGTCCGGGCTGTCGTGCACCGTGCGGACCTTGTCTTGCACGCTACCGACCGCCACCAAAGTTTCGTCCAGGTACGACGCCCGATCGCCCTTCGCCTGCAGCAGTTGGCTCATCGGCGCAAACGCCCGCGCAATCCCGAATATCGCGCCGGTTTCGTCCTTGCCAGCTGCCACCTTTTCCGCCACGCCAGAAGCCTGCGCAACCGCTGCGCCCTTCCCGTCGAGCGCGCCCGTGACTGCAGGGGTGTTGGCGCCAAGTTCACTGTTGTCGCGCACGGTTTCCACCAGCCGGCGCAACGGCGCCGCAGGACTCGTCACCGTGCCCAGCACATTGACCGCCTCGGCAAGATCATGAAAATCCCGAACCTCAAGCTGGTTGAGGTTGCGCTGCCAGGTGTCGATGTAATCACGGCCGTAGATGGCCTGGATGCGCTCGGCCAATGCGCGCTTGTCGGCCTCCGAATAATCGATATTGCGCCGCTCGCCCAACGCCCACTGATCGATCATCGCCAGTTCGGTCAGATCCTGGCTGTGCGGCGCGAAGTAATTGTGAAATCCCTTGGCCGTCAACAGCGCGTCGATACGGCCATCGGAAGCGGGCTGTCCCGTTTCTGCCTTGGCCGCAGCCGCCGGCTGATAGACCACATCAAAGGCCGGGCCGATTTCATTGCGCAGATCCAGCGGCGCCCTGAGAAATTCGCCCGCCTGACGGCGCATCGTCATGTACACGCGCTGCGGCAACGGAATCTGCCGCAGGTCGCGCTGCACGACGGACACGCGCTGCTGGAACTGCGGCAGCAGCGTGTCGGCATACTTCATCGCGTAGTCCAGATGCCGCATCAACGCACGCTGCACCTTGTCCTCGCCGGGGAAAGCCTGTGCCCACTGCCGCCCCATCCAACGCTCCACCACCGGCGGCCGGCGGTTGGGACGATCCTCAATCATGCGGTACACGCGCAACGCCTCAAGCTGCGCATCGCTGTCGATCGAGGTGCCGTCAAGGTGCTCCATCACCCCATTGGCCAGCGCAGGCAGGAATCGCTGGGACAGCAGCGTCAAATAGGCCTGATCGACCTTCGGACCAATCTGCCATCCCTGATACAGACCCATGTCCGCCACAAGCGGCCACGCTTCCCGATAATCGCCATACACTGCCACCGCGCTGCTGATCTGATCCAGCGGCTGAAGCAGATTGCGGCCCGTCGTGTCCAGCTTGCCGTCGATGGCGTGGGCGCTATAAGCGCGGCTGCGCTCCAGAACGCTCATGGCCTTGTCCCGGTTCACTGCGTAGTAGTGATACCAGCCGCCGAGGATCACCGCGCTGCCCAGCGACGCCACTCCGAAGCGCAAGGCCAGCGCGCGGCGCTTCTCGGCACGCACACGCGGGTTGTCGCCCGCCAGGCCGGATTCGGGATAGATGACGCGCTGAAAAAGCTGCTGGGCGAAGTAAACCATCGCGCGGCCGCTGGGATGCGTGGCCGGCACGGGCTCGCGGATATCGTAGTTCTGCGAGGCAGACGCCACGAACGCGTTGGTCAGCACGCCCTGCTGATAGACCGACGACAGAAAGACGCCACGCGGCAGCGCCGGCGTGATGTAGCGATCGCTGCCCAGCACATCGGTCAGGAATTCCATCAAGAGCGGCCGCATGCCGGTCAGCTGCCGCACCAGGGAATAGAGGGCTTCCCGTTGACGCAATTCGCGGACGTCGGCCAACGCATCAAATACCTGCTCGTTCAGACGCGTCAGAAATTCGTCGTACCGCGCGCCCAGTTCATCCCGCCACGCATCGTAACGCTGCACCGAGTCCAGCGTAAACGAAAACCCAAAGATGTCCTCGCGAGCGGACTTGGACAGCCGCGCGAACAGCGGCTCGAATCCTTCAAGCAAGTCGAATTTGCTCAGCACGACATACAGCGGCGGACGCGTGCCGAGCTGGCGGCTCAGTTCGGCCAGCCGCGCGCGCAGCAACGAGGCCAGCGCCTTGCGGTCGCTGGGTTGCTGATTCAGCAGCGTGACCAGGCTGACCATCAGCACCACACCATTGAGCGGACGGCGGCTGCGATTGCGCCCCAGCCAACTCACAAAGCTATCCCACAGACGGGAATAAAGCGCCTCGGGCAGGAGCGCGGGTCCCGCAGCGTCTCCCGGCCTTGGCGCTTCCGTATTTCCGGACGCCGCAGACGCTTCAATTTCCGCCGTCACTCGCGGCTGGCTAATCAGTTCGCCCGGCGGGTCGATCAGCACCGCGTTATCGCCGATCCACCAGTCAATGCGATAGATCCGGTCCGGGTCGTCCTGCAGGCGCTGACTGCCCGCCTTGACCTCACCGGTCAACGAAAACGTCTGGCTAGACCGATTGACGAAGCTGGTTTTTCCCGCGTTTTCCTGCCCCAGCACCAGGTACCACGGAAGTTGATAAAGCGCGTTGCGGCCCTTCAGGTTTGCCTGCAGCACGCTCAGGCTCTTGTCCAGGTCCCGCTCCTGCGCCTGCACGTAGCGCAAGCAGGGATCGTCTCGCTGCTTATGCGTCTGCGCCCGCTCGGCTTCCAGCGTCAGATTCCGTTTGCGCAGCCTGATGGCCCAGACCAGCAAGGGCAGCGCAATCAGCACGAGCGTGGCCAGCACGCGCGCGGTCAGACTTGCCAGCGGTTGGTATTCATCCCAGGTCCACATCGGCCCCAACCACCAGATGGCGGCCAAGGCGAGCGCCAGCATCAGCAGCAACGCCACTGGCATGCCTTGCTTGGTCCATTTCAGTAGGGGCTGGCCATAGCGTTTCACTGTCGACCAAATCTTAAACATGGGGTTGCTCCTGTTTCTTGCATTCGATTGCGGCGTTGACGTGGCGCCCCAGCAGGCCGAACAGACTGGGCTCCCATTGCGCCGCGGATGCGTCTTGCATGATCTGATGGGCGCGGACATACAAGCCATCGGCCAGCCACGCCAATCCCCGCGCGCCGAGCAGTTCGGCGGCGATCGTGATGACATGGCAACCATGGCGCGGATCTGCTGACGTCTTCTGGATGGCTTCCAGCCGCTTGAGCATCGACTCCACCCCGTTGGCTTCCAGCACCTCGCGCAGCTCCTCGCGCAACGCCGGGTACTCATGGCCGGCGCCCAGCTTCGCGGTGTCCGCATCCGCCCCGCTGATCCACGACTGCGTTTCGCCATCGACGAAAGCGCGGCCATCAGCAAATTGCAGCTTCACCAACGCGGGCAGCTTGGCCACAAAGCGCTCGGTGGACTGGCGGATTGCCTCGGCGACGTTCTGCATTTCCAGACGGCGGGCGATACCAGCAGCCAGAAAGCTGCCCCGCAGCCAGTAAGGCGACGAAGTAATGCTTTTTTCGACGCGCTGCAGAAGCGCCGGATCGACCGCATTCGCTTTCAGCGCATCCCAATAGGCCTCCGCGGTCTCGGCGGGAACGGCCATCAGCTCCGTCCGCATCGTGTCCTTTCGAGTCGATGGCGCAATGCTCAGGTGTGCCCATAAGGCGAAGCGGCGCAGCAGATAGCCGGTCGGGTCATAGGCGTCTTGCTGGTTGATGAGGTCGGCCACGGCCAACAGCGATCGGCGCGTTTCACGCTCGTTGCCCTGCGCCATGGCCATAGGAGTGAAGAAGGCCTCGGTGATCCCGGTGGGTTGCGCCGACAGCGCCATGTGCGCATCGGCCAGCTCAGGCGCGCGTGTCGCCTCCGCCTTCAGCCGTAGCTGCGCCTCCAGGCGAGTCAGCGTCGGCACGTCCAGCTTGGATTCGCTTGCACAGCCCTGCAGCGTGTCCAAGGCCCGTTGGCCATATTTGTAGAACTCGTCGGCGTATCCCTTGCCGTCCAGTTTGGCCAGCGCCTCTCCCAGGCGCTCCAGCTGCTGGGACATCAGGCGCCGCTTGGCCGTCAACCCGGCCGCGCCTGGCTTCGGATGGCTGGTGCTCCAGTACCGGCTGGTCATGCCGGCCAACACGCCCGCCGCCTCGGCCCAGCCGCGCCAACCGCCTGAACGCATGCGAGCGGTCGCCAATTGCGCGGCAATGCGCAGGTGCTTGCACTGCGACTGCAGATACTGGCGCGATGCCGAATCCACATAGCTCCAGTCGATGGTCGCCTCTTGCAGCCCGCCGAGCTTCATCATTTCGCTTTCGACACCCTGGTAGGCGTTGTCTTCCTCGTCGAACTCGCCGGCCGGCTGATGCGGCGAGATGGGTGACAGGATGGCGTCGAGGTCCAGCGTGGGAAACGTGCTCACCAATGACAAGCCTCGCGTTGTTGCGCCATCAGCTCGTGAAGCGCCGCGGTGTCGAACGACAGTCCGTGAAACGCGGCATGGTCGCTTTCAAGCTGCATCTGCTGGGACGCGCGGGTCAGATGACGAAGCTGTTCGATCGCGACCAGGCCGCGACCCGCATCCGTGACCGTGCCGTCCTCCACGACCTGCCACGGCCGGCGGTCGGAAATCGGCCGCCCGTCCAACAGCACGCGGATGCTCACGCGGCTGACGTCCAGCGGCTCGGGGGTGATGAGCTGCAAGCGAGAAATGTTCTGCAGGCAACTGATTGCCAGCAGCGGCCGCGGCTCGCTTCCCGTCAGAGCCGGCGCCGAGATGACGACCTTGTCCTGGCCCGGTATGGCATCGCCGAAGCGCAGCAGCAGCACGCCGGCGTGATCTGCCTTGCGGCGGGATTCGTTGCGTTGCACCAGCCCGACGATGTCCGGCACCCGATCCATGGAAGGCGCGGTGGCCGATGCCGCGGCGGTCGATGCCGCGGCGACCGGTGCCGCGGCAGTCGGCGCCACGGTGGACGGTGTCGCCATTTCCGCAGCAGGAACGGGCGGTGTGCCCGCTTCGGCGTCAAAACAGGCCAACCGTTCAATTGCCGACACGATGGTCCTGCAACTACGGCCCGCCGCCACCGCGTCCGTGGCCGCGTCGCCGCCCACGAGCACGGCGGCAACCAGCAGGAGCGCCCCGAATGGCTTCATATTGCTTCCTCTCCAGTCAGATTCATATCAAGGCACTTGCGCGCCAAGGTGCGTTTGGGAATCCCCAGGCTTTGCGCGGCTACCCGACGGGAGCCCGCGGCCTGTCGCAAGCGGTCTTCCAGCAGCAAGCGCTCGAACGCGGCTAGCGCGTCGGGAAGACTTTCGGTACGCCACAGGCGCTGCAGGCGGGCTTCGCCGGAGTCATCGATTACGGGTTTGTGCGCGCCATCTGTCAGCTCAACCAGCCGGTTGGTCTGGATGCGCTTGCCGGGCGGCGTTCGCTCCGCGGCCGCAAGCACCAGACTGCGCAGCTCGCGGACGTTGCCGGGAAACCGATGACGTTGGAGCTGTGCAATCGCGTTGTCGGAAATGCCGGCGACTCGGCCGGGGAATGCCCGGTTGTGCTCGAGCAGAATGTGCGCGACCAGCGCCGGAACGTCTTCAAGGCGCTCGCGCAGGGGCGCAATGTGCAGCGTCAGTTGGCAGACACGGAAGTACAGGTCCTCTCGGAACCGCCCGTCCCGCACCAGTTCAAGCAAAGACCGATGGGTGGCGCAGATCAGCCGAAAGTTGGACGGCAGCTCTCGCGTTGCGCCCACCGGCCGGTACTTCTTTTCGTTGAGCAGGCGCAACAGCGCGCCCTGCAGGCTCAGCGGCATATCCCCGATTTCGTCCAGAAACAACGTGCCGCCATCGGCTTCCGCGACCAGCCCCGTCCGCGCCTGCGTGGCCCCGGTGTAGGCGCCACGGGTTGCGCCGAAGAGTTCCGCTTCAATCAGGTCCTTCGGGATGGCCGCGCAGTTCACCGGCACGAACTTGCCCTTGCGCGCGGATGCCTGGTGGATCAGCCAGGCGGCATGGTCCTTGCCCGAGCCCGTTTCTCCGGTGACCAGCAGCGACAAGGAAGAGTCGGCGAAACGCAGCATGTCTTCGCGTAGCCGCCGCGCAATCTGCCCGGTGCCGACAAAGCCGGTTGACAGCAGACGCCGGCGTCCGCGCGTCTCGGACTGCTGGTGGTGCATGGTCTGGCGCGTCCGCGTCAGCTCGACTGAACCAAGCCGATCGAGCAGACCATTCAAGACGGCGTCATACAACCTGCACAGTTCCTGCCAAGTGGGGTCCGCCGTCCAGGACCTGAGCCCGGACGCCGCTCCCGCCAGGAACAACACCGCCACAGCCTTCTGACGCGCATCCAGCAGCGGCACCACCAGCCATGCCTCTGCGGCAGCGAGCCGCTCGCGGAGTTCCTCATAGCCGCCCGCGACGCCGAACATGCTGTCCAGACGTGCGACATGACGGGCCTGAGCGGTGGTCAGGCAGTGGGTGATGGGGTTGTCGAGATCGAGCAAGGAGTATGCCGGCAACAGGTCCAGCGCGACGCCATGACTGGCGATCGGCCGGATGCTGTCACCGGCCGCCTCGCGCCAGTAGCAGACCCCGTAACGTATCCCCGGCGCCGAACAAACGGCTTTAAGGAACCGGTCGGCCAGGGACGCAATGCCGCTGGCCTGGACCAACGTCCGGGCGAGCGCGGCGGCGCCTTGAGCACTCAAGGACATTGCGCTTACTCCACCACGGCGACGAAGGCCGCACCATTCCAGGTGATTGCGGAACGGCGGAAACGCTGCCCGCTGGCCAGGCACTTCAGCACAGCCAGCGACAACGGCGGCAGCATGTCGCCGTCGATGCTGGCATCCAGCAGCCGTGCGCCATTCTGGTGACGCAGGCAACGCGCGCGCAATTCATCCCGTGCTGATGTCTCGATCGTCAATTTCGCGCTGTAGCGGTCGCTGAACTGTCTTTCGATGCGTTGCAGGCGGCTTTCGACGATGTCGGCAAGCGTGGCCTCGTCCAGATAGCAAAATGGCACGACCTGCATGCGCGCCAACAGTGCCGGCTTGAAGAATCTTGCAAGGTGTTCGCGCAGCGCCTCGGTGTCGAGGTCGGCAAGCGGGCCGCCGTCCTGATCGAAGCCCAGGTTCGAGGTCAGGAAGAACAGCACGTTCTGGCAGTCGATGCGACGGCCTTCGCCGTCGGCAAGCTCGCCTTTGTCGAAGGCCTGATAGAAGATGTTGAGCACCTCCGGGTGCGCCTTCTCGACTTCATCCAGCAGCACCACCGAATAGGGCCGCTTACGGATGGCCTCGGTCAGTACACCGCCTTCGCCGTAACCGACGTATCCCGGCGGGGCCCCCAACAGGCGCGACACGGTGTGCTTCTCTTGATACTCCGACATGTTGATAGTGGTCAGGAACTGCTCGCCGCCAAACAACGCGTCGGCGACGGCCAAGCCAGTTTCTGTTTTCCCCACCCCGCTTGGCCCCACCAGCAGGAAGGCGCCCATCGGTGTCCCGGGGCGCCGCAGATCGGCCATGGCGGTCAACAGGCGCCGGTGCACCGTGTCGATGGCGGCGTTCTGCCCCTTGACGCGTTGACGTAGCGTCTCGGGCAGCTTGTCCAGGCGGTGGAACTGGTCGCTGTTGATTGTGGCGGCGGGAATTCCGGTCCAGTCCGCAATCACCTGAGCAATCTGCTCGGCGCCCACGTCTGCATACAACAAGGCGCCGCTGCGTTGAAGGTCGGCCAATTGCGCGACCAGCGCTTCCAGCCGCTGTGACGTGTCTTCCTGGATCTCGCCCGCGCGCAGGGAAATGATCTCGTCAATCAGCGTCTTCTGCCGCTGCCACGCGGCCTGCATCTGTTCGATGGAGTCCTGAATCTGCTGCCGCGCGACATCCAGCGCGGCCAGCCTGCCGGTATCCGGCTTTCGTCCGGCGCGGGCATCCCGCCAGAGCTGGTCGGCCTCGGCATCCACCTGCCGCAGTTCGTTTTCCAGTGAAGCGAGGCGTCGCGGTGATTCGGCCAACGCCGTCGCCACTCGGGCGCATGCCGTGTCCAGAACGTCGATCGCCTTGTCCGGCAATTGGCGGCCAGAGAGATAACGTGCCGACAACGCCGCAGCAGCCTTCAGCGCATCGTCGGCGATATAGACCTGATGCGCGTCCTCATAAATGCCACGCAGGCCGCGCAGGATATGCACGGCCTGCTCCACGCTGGGCGCGTCCAGTTTCACCAGTTGAAAACGCCGCGTGAGCGCGGGATCCTTTTCGAAGTATTTTTTGTATTCGGACCAGGTCGTGGCGGCGATCGTGCGCAGTTCTCCGCGCGCGAGAGCGGGCTTCAGGAGATTCGCCGCATCGCTGCCGCCTGCCGCGTTACCGGCCCCGATCAGCGTGTGCGCCTCGTCGATAAACAGGATGATGGGCTTGGACGCATGCTTGACCTCGTCGATGACAGCCTTCAAGCGCTTTTCGAACTCGCCTTTGACAGAGGCGCCGGCTTGGAGGGCGCCTAGATCCAGCCCCCACAACGTCACGTCGCGCAGCGGCGCAGGAACGCGCTGCTCGACAATGCGCCGTGCCAGGCCCTCGACCACGGCGCTTTTTCCGACGCCAGCTTCGCCCACCACAATCGGATTGTTTTTGCGGCGGCGCGAAAGAATGTCGATCATCAGATCGATCTCGGCGTCCCGGCACAAAACCGGATCGATTTTGCCCGCGCGCGCCTGGGCCGTGAAATCTTGGCCGTATTTGCTGAGCGCGCTGTCGGAGGCCGCCGTTGCCGATTGCGTTGGCGATGAATCTTCCAGGACGGGCGCTTCCGACGAACCGGCCAGCAATTCGCGAAAACGTTTGCGCAGCGTTTCGCGATTAATCGAGTCGAACAACCGGATCGCGGGAAACGGCAGGTATCGCCCCGGATTCAGCAACGCGGCCAGCAGCAGCGCGCCAGTCCGTATTTCGGTTTGCTCCAATTCCACCGAGCTTAATAGCCAGGCGTCCTGCATCAATTCGAGCAGCAAGGGAGAAAACGAGGGATATGCATGCCCCAGCCCTGCGTCGAGTTTCGGAAACGTGCTGGCTAATGCCTCACGCAACGCATCCAGATCGAATTCCGTATTTGCCAGAACGCAGCGCACATCACATTTTGGCTGTTCCAGAAATTTATAGAGCAGGTGGGCAACCGTGACCTCTGCGCCGTGCTGGCGGATGCAGAGACTGCCGGCTTCCTCGAGCGCGTGTCGCGCCACCGGGTGCAATCGGTCAAGCAAGGCAGACAGATCAACGGAAATCATGCCGGATATTCCTCGTGGCCATGGGTTTTCTCACCATTTATTGTTTAAGCGCTACAGAAACCGAGCGCATTAAGAAACCACAGCCCGAGGAGCGCATCAATCGGACTAATTCGAATATCAGCCGGCCAACTTTCTTTTCTTATTGCCGCGCATATTTCCCATACGAATCCGAACAATCCCAACAGCTTTTCGAACTTTTCATATGTTCGAAGCTTTAACCCGCGGATCAGAATAGGCAGCTTTTTTTTGCTTCATATCTCCATGCGCTAGCGTCGTTTGAATATCTAAAAGGAGTGACCCATGGCATCGAAAGTTGGTTCAGTTGCACCAAAAGAACGGATCAATATCCGCTATATCCCCGCCACAGGCGACGAGCAAGAGGAAATTGAACTCCCGCTCAAAGTGATGGTGCTCGGAGACTTCAAGGGGCATGCCGACGAAACGCCGCTGGAAGATCGCCCCGCTGTCCAGATCAATAAGGACACCTTCAACGAAGTCATGGCCGAAGCCGGCCTCAGCCTCAAAGTCGACGTCCCGGCCACGCTCGAAGAAGGCAGCGAAAGCGACACGCTCAGCGTCAACCTGCAATTCAAGAGCATCAAGGATTTCGGTCCTGACGCGATTGCCCGCCAGGTCCCCGAACTGAAGAGCCTGCTGGAACTGCGCGAAGCGCTCGTGGCGCTGAAGGGCCCCATGGGCAACATCCCGGCGTTCCGCAAGCAGATCCAGACCCTGCTGGGTGACGACAGCGCACGCGGCAAGCTGGCCCAGGAACTCGACCAACTCCTGGCGGCGCCGCAGGCGTGACGCCCGGCACCGTCTCAACCGCACTCTTCAGGTTTTCAAGGACGCACCGATGACCAAAGCCCAAACCGCCGAGATCCAGGAACACGCCGCCAGCCAGCCCCCAGGGGGATTGCTGGCGCAAATCATGGCCCAGACCCGCATCGAGCCCAGCCAGGAGGGCTATGCGGTCGCCGAGCGCGGTGTCGCCGCATTCGTGTCCGAGATGCTCAAGTCCGACTCCCGCGAGCAACCGATCAACAAGCAACTGGTGGACCAGATGCTTGCCGCGATCGACCGCAAGCTCAGCAAGCAGATGGACGCCATTCTTCATCAGCCGGAATTCCAGCAGCTTGAATCCATCTGGCGCGCCTTGTTCGACTTCGTGCAGCGCACGGACTTCCGCGAAAACATCCAGGTCGTGTTCGTGCCGGTCACCAAGGACGAACTGCTGGAAGACTTTGAAAGCGCTGCCGACATCACCCGCAGCGGCTTGTACAAACATGTGTACACCGCGGGCTACGGCCAGTTCGGCGGCCAGCCGATCGGCTGCATGATCGGCAACTACAACTTCGGTCCCTCCGCGCCCGACATCAAGCTGCTGGGCTACCTGGCCTCCGTCGGCGCCATGGCGCATGCGCCCTTCCTTGGCGCGGCCGGACCCGAAATGCTCAATCTGGAATCCTTCGAAGAGCTGCCCAACCTGAAGGAAGTCAAAGACATCTTCGAAGGCCCGCGCTTTGCCAAATGGCGCAGCCTGCGTGAATCCGAAGACTCGCGCTACCTGGGCCTGACCATGCCTCGCTACCTGCTGCGCCAGCCGTACGATCCGCTGGAAAACCCCGTGCGCAGCTTCGCCTACGAAGAAACCATCGACGGCGATCACCGCAACTACCTGTGGGGCAACACGGCATTCCTGATGGGCAGCCGCGTCACAAACAGCTTCGCCAAGTTCCGCTGGTGCCCGAACATCATCGGTCCGCAGTCCGGCGGTGCGGTGGAAGACCTGCCCATGCACCTGTACGAATCCTTGGGACAACTGCAGGCCAAGATCCCCACGGAAGTCCTGGTCTCCGACCGCAAGGAATTCGAACTATCCAGCGAAGGCTTCATTCCGCTGACCATGCGCAAGGACAGCGACAATGCCGCGTTCTTCTCGGCCAATTCGGTGCAAAAGCCCAAGGTGTTCCAGAAGACGCCCGAAGGCCTGGCCGCGCAGACCAACTACATGCTGGGCACGCAGCTTCCCTATATGTTCATCATCAATCGCCTGGCGCACTACATCAAAGTGCTGCAGCGCGAGCAGATCGGCAGCTGGAAGGAACGGCAGGACCTGGAGCGTGAACTCAACAACTGGCTGCGCCAGTATGTCGCCGACCAGGAAAGCCCCACCAGCGACGTCCGAAGCCGCCGTCCGCTGCGCGCCGCCCGGGTCGTCGTGCAAGACGTGGCCGGCAATCCTGGCTGGTATCAGGTGGCGCTGTCGGTTCGTCCGCACTTCAAGTACATGGGCGCCAGCTTCGAACTGTCGCTGGTCGGCCGCCTGGACAAGGACTGACAGGGAGCCGAGCCATGCCCCGGTCCCCAGGGCGCGGAAGTCTGTTCGAACGCCTAGATTCGGACCTTCCGCCGCGGCGCAATCGCACCCGCCAGGAAATGGCGGCCGAGCGTATCCGCGCCATCAAGCGCCAGTTGGAATGGATCCTCAATTCCCGCCAGGGCAGCTCGCAGAGCAGCCCTGGTTTGGGATTGCGCGATCTGAACGACGCGGCCATCGGCGCCGTCGACCTGCGCCAACAGGTCTGTCTGGACATCCACGCCGCGGTGGCCGCCTACGAGCCACGCGCGCACGTTGTCGAAGTCAGACCGCTTCCCGGGACGGACGCGTCGCTGAACCTCGGCTTTCGGCTGGTCTGCCGGGTGCCGGTGAACAACCTGGAAGAGCAGGTGGAAATCAGCCTGCTCTTTCACCATCAAGGCCGACAGGTCAGGGTGACCTAGCACGTAGCCATGGGAGGCTGACCGGATGCCGTTGAAGGGAAAATTCCGCGAGGAACTGGATTACCTGCGCCGCTTGCGGCGCGTCTTCGCACGCAACAACCCGCAGCTGGCGCCGTTTCTTGGCGAGGAAGCGACCGACCCCGACGTCGAGCGCCTGATGGAAGGCTTTGCGTTCCTGACCGCAAAGCTGCGCCTCAAGATCGAGGACGATTTTCCTGAATTGACGCATTCGCTGCTGCAGATGCTATGGCCCAACTATCTGCGGCCCCTGCCCAGCGCCACCATCATGCAGTTCGAACCCACCGACCATTCCATCACTGGCCGCCAGACCGTGCCGCGCGGCACCGGCATTCAGTCGCGGCCCGTAGACGGCGTGCAATGCCAGTTCCGCACCTGCCAGGACGTTTCTATATTCCCCTTCGACGTGGCCGACGTGAATGACGGCCATTCGCTAGAAAAGTCGATCGTCCGCGTCGACCTCGCCACCATGAGCAAGAACCCGCCCAACACCTTCGGCTGCGACAAACTGGATTTCTATCTGAGCGGCAGCGATTACACCGCGCAGACGCTCTACCTGTGGCTGGCGAAGTACCTGGGCGAGATCCGCATGGAGTCCGCAGGTACGGTGCGCCAGATACCGGTCAATCAGATCGGCTTTCCCGGATTCCATTCCGACGCCGCCTTGCTGCCGTACCCCAAGAACGCCGTGGATGGCTACCGCATCCTCCAGGAATATTTTCTTTTCCCCAGGCGCTTCTATTTTTTCTCCCTGACGCACCTGCTCGAATTCTGGCCGGACCAGCCCACGACAAACGTGCGCATCGAGTTCCACTTCACGCGGCCCATGCCGGCGGACGTGCGCGTACGCAAGGGCGACATCGCGCTGTACTGCACGCCCGCGGTAAACCTGTTCGAACACGATGCCGAACCCATCCGCCTGACCGGCAAGGCTGCCGAGCACCGCCTCATGCCCGGCGGGCAGCGGGCCGATGCGTACGAAATCTTCAGTATCGACAAGGTCGATGGATGGAAGAACGGCGACAGCGCGCAACCCGGCGAATGGCTGCGCACCTACGAACCCTTCGAATCGCTGCGCCATCAGATCGAACACGAACGCGGCCGCACCACGCTGTATTACCGCACGCGCCTGTCGTCATCCCTGGTCGATTCCGGCGTCGAGCACCGCATCGCCTTCGTGCGCGGAGACGATCACCAATACATCGGGCGGGAAGAGACGGTGTCGCTCGCGCTGACGTGCACCAACCGCGATTACCCGCTGGCGCTGGGCGTGGGCGATATCCGCGAGGGGTTGCGGGACACCCCGGCGTTTGTCCGCTTCAGAAACCTGACCACGCCCACGCCGCCGTACCGTCCGGTCCTGGATGGCGATCTGCACTGGAGCCTGATCTCCAACCTCTCGCCCACTTACCTGTCGCTGCTGTCGGCCGAACCGCTGAAGGCGATCATCGGCAACTACGACTTCTCGGCACACCACGATATTCAGCGCGCCCGCACCACGCAAAAGCGCCTGGACGGCCTGCAGGAAGTGGTCAGCAAGCCCATTGACCGGATGTACAAGGGCCTGCCGATCCGGGGCACCCGCACCCTTTTGAAGCTGGACCAGAACGGCTTCTCCTGCGAGGGCGATCTCTACCTGTTCGGCACGGTGCTCAGCCACTTCCTGTCGCTGTACGCCAGCCTGTCGTCGTTCCACGTGCTGGAAGCGATCAACACCACCAATCAGGAGCACTACGCATGGCCCATGCGCAGCGGCACGCAGCCCCTGATCTAAGCGACGCATTGCTGGCCGAGGCCAAAAGGCATGACTTCTTTTGCCTTCTGGAACGCCTGCATGCGCTGCACGAGGACGATCTGGAATCGCCCGACAGCTTCGATGCCGATCACCAGCGCGTTTTGCTCGGCAATCACGCCGGGCTTGGCTTTCCGGCCTCCGACGTCGCCCTGGCCGAACGGCTGGAAAATCACGTTCCGCACCAGTACCGGGTGCAGGCCACGTTCTTCGGCATGCACGGCACGGATTCCCCGCTGCCCAGCTATTACCTGGACCGTCTGGCCTACGAGGCCGGCCAAGGCGTGGGCATCCGCCCGGCATTCCTGGACTTCTTCAATCATCGCCTGCTGACGCTACTGCACCAGGCCTGGCGCAAATACCGGTACTACATCCGCTTCCGGCGCGGTGCGGACGATCAGTTCTCGCGGCGGATCTTCGCGCTGATCGGCCTGAAGCATGACGCGACCCGCGGCGACACGCCAATCGCCTGGAGCCGGCTGCTGAGCTTCGCAGGCGCCGTGGTCCTGCGCAGCCGCTCGCCGACCATGCTGGCCGGGCTGATCGCGCATTGCTTTGATCTGAAGGACGTGCAGATCCGCGATTTCGAACTGCGCCACACGCTCATCGACGACGCCGACCGCATCCGGCTCGGCCGGCGCAACGGCCAGCTCAGCGAAAGTTTCCAGATCGGCGACAGCGTCCGTACCCGGCACTGCAGCTTCGTCATCGTGATATCGGGCCTGAGCCAGGACCGTTTCCGGGAATTCCTGCCGGCAGGCGAAAACTTCGAGCGCCTGCGCCAGCTGGTCGTGTTCCTGCTCCGTGACCCGGTGCCCTGCGACCTCGAACTTGGCCTGCGTCAGGACGAAGTTCCTCCCTTCAATCTTCGGCACGCCGACGGCACCCAATTGGGGTGGACCAGCTTTCTCGAACAGCCGGCCACGCCCCTTCCGCCGCCCGTCAGAGTCACTCTGCGCACATGAAACCGACATCCTCCAATCATCGTCTCGCCCTGGTGGTCGATAACCCGCAAGTCCTGCAGAAAGGGAGCCAGCCCCGGTGCATGTTTGACACCGCTGGCGGCACGATCGGCGCCAACGGGGCGGACTGGATCCTGCATGACCGGTCTGGCCGCGTGCAGTCCATTCACTGCGAGGTTCGCTACGAGGACGGCAGTTACTTCGTCATTGACCGCTGCGGCCAGACGCGAGTGAACGACCAGACGGATCCGCTGGGCGCACTTGTCGGCGCCCGGCTGCGCGGGGGAGACATCCTTCATGTCGGTCCCTATCGCCTGACGGTCAACCTGGATGACGAGACCTACAACCTGCCAGACCCTGCCCGGCATCTGGCTGAACATGATGTGACCGAGTTGCTGGGGACGTCGAATGAACCTATCGACGCCCTTCCCAAGCACCGCAACGATGTCCCTACGCCAAACCAGGCCGACGAGCATGGTTGGCGCGAGTTCCACGCCTTGTCGGAGACGCCGTCGCAGGGACGCCTGGATCCCTTGCTGGCGCTTGAAGAGGCGGCTCGCTCGGATTCCGCCTCGTCCGGCGATGCCGCTGTGCTGGATTCCCGGCACTACGGACAAACCCAATTGGCCGCGCAGGCCGACCTGTCCACCACCCGATTCGAAGCCGTATCCGGCTCCCCTTTGCATGCCTTCGGAGATCGCCCCATGTCGGGACCCCCCCCTTCTTCTGCAGCCCCTGGCGCATCCGATCAATGGATCCAGAGTCAGTTCAGTCAGACTGGCGATGCGGCGGGCCTTGTGGGGCCGCTGGTCGAGGGTCTGGGCGCGCCGGTAGGAGCGTTGGACCCGCACGCCGCGCATGCCTTGCTGTTCGAGGCCGGCACCACCCTCGCCGCGCTCATCCGCGGACTCGCCGCGCTGAACCGCACGCCAGAAGGCCAGGGACTGGCGCTGGCCAAACGCACCCTGCAGCCCATCGAAGACAATCCGCTGCGTCTCGCGCAGACCTACCCGGAGACCGTGCGCGCGCTCTTCTCCCGGGACCGCAGCATGGTTCACCTGTCGCCCACCGCCGCCGTCGAGGAATCGCTGGAACAGATCGGCGAACAGCATCGCGCGATGCTCAAGGCAGTTGCCGCGGGCCTGAACGCATTGCTGCAGGCATTCGCGCCCGACCAGCTTGAACGCCGCTTCGCCCGGTACCGCTCCGGCCAGCACCCCGAGGCATTGCCCGGCGATTGGGCATGGCAGATGTACCGGCATTACTACGAAGAGCTCAAATCCAGCCGGCAGCAGGGGTTCGACAAACTGTTCTGGGAAGTCTTTGACCAGGCCTACGACCAGGCGCTGCGCAAGGAAGAACCATGAGGCCAGCAGTTGGACTCTTGTGCATCGTGGCGTTGCTGTCCGGCTGCACCACGGTCGGCAACGTGCTCACCAAGACGGGTCAGATCCTGATGGATCCGAGCATTCAGGTGGGCCCGCCCGAAGATCAGCCGACGCAAGTGGCGCTGAGTCTGTACGCCGCCAAAGACGTAAATCCCAATCCCGTGGCCGAGCCGGACGTCGATCCGGCTTCGTCTATGTCGGATGAACGGTCGTTCTCGGTCAATGTGCAGGGCGAATCCCGCGAAGACCTGGTTCTCAGTCTGCAGACGTTGCTAGATCACTTGCATCAAGAGGCCTCGACGGCAGCGACATCTGAAGACCGGCCAAGTACGTTGGTCAGGTCCGGATTCACCAGAACATTCAAGCCGCGCTCCGTCGCCGTCAGTCCCGCGCTTGAACGCCTGTGGGCAGACAGCGTGGCGACGAGCCGAGCCCCCTTTCCTGTGCAATGGCACTTGCGCAAAAGTGAAGACGCGCAGGATTCGGCTGCCGGGATTGGCATTGGCGCGACCAGTCCCGATCTCGATGTCGCGTTGGGCCAATATCGCGATGGCGTACCCCTTGCGCCCGCAGCGGCGCTTGCGGCCAAGGATCACGTCAACGCCACGCCCATCGCCTTTCGCGTAATTCAGCTCAAGGACGATTCGCTGCTGGAGAACGCCGATCCCGATCTGGTCCGCAGCGCCCCGAAAAAGGCGTTGGGAAGCACGTACATCACGGCCGACGACTACATGCTCGCGCCCGGCCAATTCAAGTTCATCAACTATCACGAGCTGGACCAAGACACCCATTACGTCGCCGTCGTCGCAGCCTTCAACGCACCCGATGCGCAACGTTGGTACGACGTTTTCCGGGTGGAACCGCGCAGCCGCAAGTACGCCTTGCTGGTCACCCTGCAAGACACCCGCGTCGCCATCACCGACGAAAACCACCGGCCCGAAAAGACCGCTCCGCGCCCGCGCAATCAAGCGAGAAAACAGCCATGACCAGCCGCAATCCCGTCGTTTGGGGCGAAGGGCAATTCGTCAAACCCCAGCATTTCCAGCAGACAGACCGCTACCTTGAGCACTACATCAACGTGCGCATGGGAAGCCGATATTGCTACGGCTTTTCCGAGCTGGAGCTAAATCAGGAGTTCCTGTCGTTCGGCAAGATCTCCATCGTGCGGGCCCGCGGCATCATGCCCGACGGCACCGCCTTCAACATTCCGCACGACCAGCCGCCGCCCGAACCGCTGTCGATTCTGGACGCAACGGCCGCCAACCAGACGGTCTACCTGACCTTGCCGCTACGTTCGGACGGCATATCCGAGGTCCGCTGGCCCGATACGCTGGGCAATGCCCGCTACATCCATCGCACGGAAGACATCCGCGACACCCATAGCCATCAGGGTAATCACACGCCCATCGCCCTGGCCGTGCCCAACCTGCAACTGGCGCTGGAGCGCGACGACCGCAGCGCCTTCACCGGCCTGGCGCTGACCCGCATTCTGGACCGCCGCCCCGATGGCGGCCTGCTGCTGGACAGCGACTTTCACATCACGGGCATGTACCTCCAGGCCATCCGGCCGCTGGCGCATTTCATGGAAGAGATCGCCGCGCTGATGCACGAGCGCGCGAAAAGCATCGCGCACCGGATCGGATCTCCCGGCCAATCCGGGGTCGCGGATATCACCGACTTCAACCTGCTGCAGTCGCTGAACCGCTGGCAGCATCTGTTCCGGCATCTGGCCCGCGACGCGGACGTCCGTCCGGTCGATGCGTATCTGGCGTGCGGTCAAGCGTGTGGCGAACTGACCACCTTCACCGACGAGGGCCGGCTGCCGCAGGACTACCCCGCGTATCAGCACGACTCGCCGCAGGCGTCGTTCCGCATGCTGAAGGAGACCCTGCGCCGCGTGCTCAGCACCGTGTTGCAACCCCGCGCCGTGTCGCTCCCGCTGGACATGCAGGGTCACGGCGTCTACACCGCGCAACTCCACGACCCCAGCCTGCCGCAAAGCGCCGACTTCATCCTGGCGGTGCGTGCGCGCATGCCCCTGGAACAGATGCGACAACAGTTCGTGCGCCAGGCCAAGGTGGCGTCGCATCAACTGCTGCAGGAGTTGATCCGCCTGCAGTTGCCCGGCGTGCCGTTGATGACGTTGCCCGTCGCGCCGCGTCATCTGCCTTTCCATGCCGGCTTCACTTATTTCCAGCTCGACCGGTCGCATCCGCATTGGCAGCGCCTGATGCCACAAGGATCATCCGGCTTCGGCTTCCACATCACCGGCGACTTCCCGGAGCTGGAGTTGCAGTTCTGGGCCATTCGGAGTCAATGAGATGAGCCAAACCGTGGTGGTCGGCAACGACCGTATCGACACGCCTTCCAATCGTTCCTCCCTGCCCGACGTGCCCGAAGACTTCATGCGCGCACCGCGTGATCCCATCGTTCATGACCCCGAGCGTGTCCTATACGACGGCGTGTTTCGCACCAATGCAGACGAGGACCTGCAGTTTCAATTGCGCGGCCATAGCATCAACCCGCTGGTGGACATCGCCCAGCCGCTCTTCGGTCTGGTGATTCGACTACGCCGCATGATGGACCTGCCGCAGGAAGATGTCAGCCGGCTCTATGAGAACGTGCGGGACCATATCACTGCGCTGTCCGAAGAAGTCCGGCAGCTTGGCTACGACGGGGCGACGCAACTGTCATTCCGCTATGCCCTGTGCGCCTTCATCGACGAGGCGGTAATGGCCACGCCGTGGGGGGTGGGATCGCGCTGGAAGGGCCGGTCACTGCTCAGCTACCACCACAACGAAACCTGGGGCGGCGAGAAGTTCTTTACGGTGCTGGCGCGCATGCAGATGGACGCGGCCAAATACCGCGATGCGCTCGAGTTCAAGTATCTGTGCCTGTGCCTGGGTTACCAGGGCAAGTATGGTCAGCAGCACAACAACAAAGACACGCTCAACGCCATCATCACCAAGCTGCATGAGCAGCTTCGGCAACTGCGAGGAGACGCGCCCGAGCGGCTGGTGGACGCACCCGCCAACATCGCCAGGCTTCGTCGCAAGCTTCACCGCCAGTGGCCGCTGTGGACGCCTTGGGCGGTGGCGGCGGCCGTTATCGCCGGCGCCTATCTGTACTTCTCCGTGAAACTCGGCGCCGCCACGCAGATGGTGCTGGATTCGCTAGAGAGCATCCTCAAGCAGTGACCTGGCTCGCACCGAAACGGAGATAAAGACACCATGCCCACGCAATCTGATCTGCGCTTTACATTCGCCATCGGCGACGAGTCCTTTGAGGTTGTCGAATTCACGTTGCAGGAGGGGTTGTCCGAGACTTTCCTGCTGGAAGTGGACCTGGCCAGCGGCAACCACGCCATCGATTTCGGCGCAGTCCTGGACCGCGCCGCGTTGCTTACGATCTGGCACGGCGCCACGCCCGTGCGCTACGTGCACGGCGCGGTCTCGTCGTTCGTCCAGGGCGACACGGGTTTTCGGCGTACGCGCTACTCGGCGGTTGTCGAGCCGCGCCTGGCGCGGCTAAAGCTCAGCTCCGACTGGCGTATCTTCCAACGCCAGAGCGTGCCGCAAATCACCGAGGCGGTGCTCAAGGCGCATGGTCTTACCCAGGATTACGAGCTGCGCGGCACCACC